>JBOGGK010000112.1:0-3317 GCA_050744045.1 Acidimicrobiales bacterium
CCAGGAGCTTGCCACCGACCAGCCGCTGCCGACCCAAAAGGAGCTCTGTGAGCTGTACGGCGTGAGCCGGATCACTGTCCGCCAGGCACTCTTGCAGCTCATAGCCGACGGCCTCGTGCGGCGGCGACGCTCCCGTGGCCGGCTGTACTTCCAGCCCCGCGTCCACCAGCGCCTGACGCGCCTTAGAGGGTTCTTTGCCGACGACCTGCTCGCGGCTGGCCTGCATAGCCGGACCCGTGTGTGCTCGGTACACCGGGTGACCGACGCACATGCCGCCGAGATGCTGAGGGTCGGCGAAGCCGACGAGCTGTTCCGGGTCGAGCGTTTGCACGAGGCTGACGGCGCGCCGACGGCGACCCAGGTGTCGTACGTGCCGGTCGCCATCGACGCAGGCCTGGACCGTCGTGACTTGTCACAATCGTTGTTCACCCTGCTCGAGCAGGTGACTGGAGAGTCGATTACCCACGCGGTGCAGCACGTGTCTGTGCGCCGGGCGAGCACCGAGGAGACCTTCGTGTTGCACTCCGGTCGCTACGACCCGGTGATCCAGGTCGAACGCGTCTCCTTTAGCGCGAGCGACCGCGCTCTCGAGTACTTCTCGTGCACCCTCCCCGCCGCGCTCTACGACTTCGTCATGGAGTTGGACTTGAAAGACGGAAGCCCCCAAGGCACGGCCGAGGTCCTGGAAAGCCCTATGGAACAGAGATCCCTCGACGGCTGGGCAGCCCGGACAGCCCAAACCAAGGGCCGGAACGTCGGCAGAGAGCGAACTGGACAGCGCGTGGGGCGAGGTGGCCAGCGTGCGGGACGAGATGGGCACCGGGTCAGCAGAGCTAACCAGGCAGGCGAGCGGTGAACCAGGTCGGGCAAGCCACGAGCGGGCCTCTCGACCTCAGCCCGTTGTCCAAGTGGGCCCGGCCGTGAGCCTGCGAGGTTGGAAGAAAAGCCCATGAAGTGCCGAGCCGTATAAGGGCCCCAATAGCTAACGGACCGCGCCGGGGAGACGGTTGTCTTTGCGTGGCCAAGTCCCACACCCATCAACCGGAAAGGAGTTCCAGCGTGAACATGTCAAAAAAACTACTAACCAGCCTTGCAGCTACCGCGACGCTCGCCGTCCCGTTCAGCGCCGTGGGGTTGTCGAGCCAGGCTTCCGCTTCGCCCACCCGGTCCGCGGATGCCGCAAGCGCCGGTGGCTATACCTTCGGCATCGTGCTCCCGGACGTTTTTGTCCCTCGCTACGTTACCCAGGATTATCCATATTTCAAGGCTGAGATCGCCAAATTTTGCAAGACGTGCAAGGTCTTGTTCAAGGACGCAGCCAACAGCGTCAGTTCGGAGGAAACAGACGCGGAGGCGCTGGTCGCTGATCATGTCAAGGTGCTCGTCCTGGACCCGGTCGACGGCGCCACCGCCGGGAGCATGGTGAGGGACGCCGTGGCCCACCACATCCCGGTCATCTCTTACGACCGCCTGATCACGAGCAAGCAGCTGTCCTACGCGGTCTCGAACAACTACACCACAGCCGGGAAGCTCCAAGCCGAATCTCTGGTCCACAAGCTCAAGGCAGAGCACGCTCCAAAGGCAGGCGGCCACGGGATCGTGGCGCTGTACGGCGCCGATACGGACCCCAACGCGAGAGCAATGAAGGCTGGCGGCTTGCCAATCATCAAAGCGAGCGGCTACAAGATCCTCGCCAGCAACATGTCATGGGACCCGACAACACAAGGCGACTTCATGGCCGAGCAGATCACCCGGTTCGGGACCAAGGTCGTCGGAGTATGGTCAGGCAACGATGGCAATGCCGGGGCTGCGATCGGCGCCCTGAAGGGGACCGAGGACGCGTTCAGCCCCTGGCCTGTGATCACAGGCCTCGACGCGAGCATCCCAGGAGTCCAGTCGATCCTCGATGGCCTCCAGTACGAGACTACGTACAACAACTTCCGTCACGAGGCCGTGCACGCGGCCATCGCCGCCTACGATCTCGCTGTCGGAAAGCCGGTCCCGGCTTCCCCTGTACATGTCGAGGGCGTCCCGGAGTACCTCAACCCGCCCCAAGCAGTCACCTTCGGGAACATCAACAAGGACCTCATCCAGAGTGGCTTCTACAAGCCGAGCCAGATCTGCACGGGGCTCTACGTCCACGAGTGCAAAGCAGCAGGGATCAAGGTCTAGCAAGAAGGAGGGTTGACAATCCCAGGCCCGGGAGGCTGGTCCGCCAGGACCAACCTCGGGGCCGGGGTGCGCTCCCACGCTCGAGGACGGCCCTGTTCGCCAAGCCGGGCCGGTCGAGCAGACTGAAAGCTGGAAGTGTGACGCATTCCGAAGACGAAACCCCAACCAATGGTCCAGCCAAGCCTCTTTTGGCACTGCACCGGATAAGTAAGGCATTTGGGGCAGTTCAGGCTCTCAAGGATGTCAGCCTCGAGCTCCGGTCCAATGAGGTCCTCGCACTGCTCGGCGACAACGGCGCGGGCAAGTCGACGCTCGTCAAGATCCTCGCCGGTGTCCACAGCCCCGATGCTGGGGTCATCGAGATCAATGGGCAGGCTGTCTCGATCAGCAACCCAGCGGACTCGAGACGCCACGGTTTGGCGATCATCTTCCAGGATCTCGCGCTCTGCGAGAACCTCGACGTCGTCGCCAACCTCTTTCTCGGGCAAGCACAAGGTCGCCTGCTTCTGGCCGAGGAGTCAATGGAGCGTAAATCCTGGGAACTGCTGCGCAGCCTCTCGGCCAAGATCCCCTCGGTCCGCACGACTATAGCAAGCTTGTCGGGCGGCCAGCGACAAACTGTGGCCATCGCCCGCTCCCTGCTGGGCGATCCCCCCGTAATCGTCCTAGACGAGCCCACGGCAGCCCTTGGCGTCGCTCAGAGCGCAGAGGTCCTGAAGATGATCAGACGGCTGAGCGAGGCGGGCCACGGGGTCATCGTGATCACGCACAACCTTGCAGACGTCAGGGCTGTCGCTGACCGCGCGATTGTGCTACGCCTGGGACGCAACAACGGCGTCTTCGACGTGCACAAGGTGCCGGCGGAAGCGATCGTTGCGGCCATCACCGGAGCAAACGAGCAATCGGCCAGCGCCCCAACGAGCCCAGCGGTCGTGGACATCTCGTGAAGACGCAGAGCGCACCTTCCCCGACGCCGACGATCGACCGCGAGGATTTGCGCCTGCTCGTAGGGGCCCAGGGCGTCCGCGGCACGCTCGCCCATGCGATCTCGCGAGTTCGCAACGGCGACATAGGAAGCCTGCCGATCATCATAGGCATCGTGGTCGTTTGGGTCCTGTTCGGGGTAGCGAACCCCGTCTTCCTTT
>JBOGGK010000113.1:0-7732 GCA_050744045.1 Acidimicrobiales bacterium
GTTACGAGCTACCAAAGGAGGCGTCGGCCAACATCTACCACATGTCGGCTCAGGAGCGCCTGGCCGAAGGGATCCGGCCGCTGCCAGCGTCGCTCGGCGAGGCACTCGATGTCATGGAGACCTCAGAACTAGTGGCCGGCACGCTGGGGGAGCACGTGTTCGAATGGTTCCTGCGCAACAAACGCGCCGAGTGGGCCGCCTACAAGTCCGAAGTGACGCCGTTCGAGCTACGCCGTTACTTCTCGGCGCTGTAGCGGGGCGAGCGTGGAACCGCTGCTGGTCTTCCCCGAACCTGCCCCCCCTCCGGTGGCACAGGCTCTCGCGCTGGCCAACTACAGCTGGAAGGCCGTGGCGTCCCTGGCCGAAGCCGACTGCGGCGAGCCCGACGACGGGTGGTCAGGAGGGGTCGTGTGTGCCGATGAAGAGCCCGACGCCGCCTTCGCTCTCTGCCGGGCGCTGCGTCGGCGGGAGGCCCCCTTCGAACCGTTGCTGTTGGTCGTCTCCCGCCAGCAACTCGGTGCGCTGGAGCTGCGGGAAGACCTCTTCGACGACTTCTGCGCCACTCCTTGCGACCCGAGGGAACTGGAGGCGAGGCTATCACACCTCTTCTGGCGCACCGGGCGGGGCTTGCGGCCCGAGCTGGTCGAGTACGGACCGCTCGTGCTCAACTTGGAGACCTACCAGGCGTCGGCCGGCGGGCGGCGGCTCTCGCTCACGTTCATGGAGTACGAGCTGCTCAAGTTCCTCGCCACTCACCCGGGCAAGGTTTTCAGCCGCGAGGCGTTGCTCTCGAGGGTGTGGGGCTACGAGTACTACGGGGGTGCCCGCACGGTCGATGTCCACGTCCGCCGGCTGCGGGCGAAGCTCGGCGAGGAGCACGCCGGCCTGATAGGTACCGTCCGGTCCGTGGGCTACCGGTTCGGGCAGAGCCGCTGGGGCCTCTGAGGGCCTGGGCTGCAGGGGCCTCTGAGGGCCTGGGCTGCAGGGGCCTCTAGGGGCTGGGCCGCTGGGGGCCTATGGGGGCCCGGGCAGGAAGGCCCAGGCTTCGATCTCGACCAGGGCACCGAGGGGCAGGCCGGCGACGGCAACCGCGCTGCGGGCTGGCCGGTGCTCGCCGAACGCCCCGGTGTAGGCCTCGTTGACGGTGGCGTAGTCGGTTATGTGGGCCATGAAGACGGTCGTCTTCACGATGTCTTCGAGGCCGGCACCGTGCTGGCCCAGCAGCGCAGCCAGGTTGGCTACCGCCTGGCGCACCTGGGCTGCCACCCCACCTTCCACGAGAGCGCCGTCCTTGGCCCCGACCTGCCCGGAGACGACCAACCACGGCCCCGCTTGGACTATGGGGGTGTAAGGACCTGAGGGCCGGGTCACGGGGCGCGCTGCCCGCTCGCGGCCTTCAGCTGAAGGACTGCCCGCAACCGCAGGTGCGGGTGGCGTTGGGGTTGTTGATCGAAAACCCCGCCCCTTGAAGCCCGTCTTTGTAGTCGAGGCTGGCACCCACGAGAAGAGCCGCGCTCGCCGAGTCCACGACGAGCTTTACCCCGCCCTTCTCCGACTGGACGTCGTCGTCGAGCAGCTCGCTGTCGAAGAACATCTCATAGGAGTACCCCGAGCAACCTCCCGGCCGCACCGCGACCCGCAGGAACAGCTCGGGGTTGCTCTCTTGCTCGAGCAGCTCGCCCACCTTGGCCGACGCGACGTCCGTCAGGGCAATGGTCTCCGAAGTTGAGGCTGAAATGGAGCTCACGACGCATCCTGTGCGCACTTGGTCCTGAGCTCATGTTACAGGTTGGCTGCCTCTTGGCGAAGCGCCGGCGCCGCTGGGCCCGAGGCGCCGTCGCCTGCACCGGGCCGGCGCCAGCCAAAGCGCCGTACCATGAGGACGTGGGCAAGCCCGAGCTGGTAAGCGAAACCGCAGTCCGCGACGCGCTCAGGGGAGTGGTCGACCCCGAGCTCGGCGACAACATCGTCGACCTCGGCATGGTAGACGCGGTGGAGCTGCGGGCGGGGGGCGAGGTCTTGGTCCGGGTGGCGCTCACAACGCCGTCCTGCCCGCTCCGGGGCCATATCAAAGCAGAGGTCACGGCCCGGGTGGGCGCCTTGCCCGGGGCGGCCTCGGTGAGGGTTGAGACCTCGGAGATGGCCCCCGAGCAAAAGGCGGCGCTCATGGCCAGGGCGAGGTGGAAAGCGAGCCAACGGGGCCCCCGCACCACCGTCCCCCCCCGCGCCAGGGTGCTGGCCGTTTCCTCGGGCAAAGGCGGCGTGGGCAAGTCCTCGGTGTCGGTCAACCTGGCCGCGGGGCTGGCGGCGAGAGGTTACGCGGTCGGGGTGCTCGACGCGGACATCGCCGGGTTCTCGGTGCCTCGCATGCTGGGCGTGAGCGGCCAGCTCCAGGCCGAGCGGGACCCCGAGGAGCCCGGGCGCAAGCTGATCGCCCCCCTGGTCCGGGAAGTGGGCGACGGGGAGCTGCGCGTGGTTTCGATGGGCTTCCTGGCCGGCGAGGATGAAGCCGTCATGTGGCGGGGCCTGATGCTCAACCGCGCCGTACAACATTTCCTCGAAGAGGTGGCCTGGGGCGACATCGACTACCTGGTGGTCGACATGCCCCCGGGGACGGGGGACATCCAGATGGGCCTTGCCCGTATGCTGCCGAGCGCCGAGGTCCTGATCGTCACCACCCCAGCTCAGGGGGCGCAAAAAGTGGCCTCGCGAGCGGCCAGCATGGCCCGCAAGAGCTATTTGAGGGTGGTGGGCGTAGTCGAGAACATGAGCGCTTTCGTGTGCCAGCACGGCGAGCGCTATGAACTGTTCGGCCACGGCGGCGGGCAGCGCCTGGCCGACGAGATCGGCGCCCCCCTTCTGGCCACGGTCCCTTTGGAGCCGGGGGTCTCGGCCGCCGGCGACCGGGGGGAGCCCGCGGCCCTCGACCCGTCCACCCCGGCCGGCCGGGCTTTCGCAGGCCTGGTGGAAGCGGTCTTGGAGCGGTGCCCGGCGGTGCAGATGGCGGCGTGCTCCGCCCGGGTGCTCGAAGCGCTGGTCGCCTTGGAGGCCACCGGCGGCTCACCCGCCCGGCAAAGCTGAAGGCCCGCCCGGCAAAGCTGAAGGCCCGCCGGCCAAGCTGAGCCCACGACCCGGTTGGGCAACTTTGGCACGATCTCTTGCGCTGAGCGCGCGCACACGACGTCGGGGTGCGGTCGAGGCCACCGCCTCTTCGAGCAGCACGTGCGCCGCGCCCTTCGCGCGTGCAATTGTTGGCCAAACCACTTTCCGTCGAGGAGCAGGCGTGAACCAAAGCCGTCCACAGCAGAAGTCGGACCTCTCGGTTGTGCAGATCGCCGAGGCCATCGTCCAAGGCGACGTGCTCATTGCCCTGCAAGAGCGCTCCGAGGCGGCGCCTCCTTGGGGTTACCTGAACCTCCTGGCCCACAGCGACCGGGGCTCCTTGCGCAGGGTGCGGGACTTCAACCAGTCGCGGCGGCCCCTGTCCGGGTGGGGCACCGTCGTCTTCGACCTGATCGTGGACATATTGAACTGGACGACCACTGACGCAGACCTCCAGTCGCTGCAGCGCAAGGCCCTCGTACCCCTGGAGCTCGAGATCTGGGGCGGCCACAGCAACCTCGGTGCCGCCCAGGACCTCGACATCCTGGTGCGCAGCGCCCTCTACCGCTACATGGGCCAGATCTAGGCTCCAGCTCTCCCCGGGCGAGCTCCGCCCGCCTCGCACTTACCGGTCGTAGCGGCAGTTGGCTAGGTAATTGCTGCTCTTCGTCATCTATACTGTCGCGCGTGCAAGCCGGCTGCTCGAAACCGCGCCGGGCCGCGCCCGGCATCGGCCCCGGCGCCGGCACCGGCAGGGCTGCCGCCCTGGCCGCCGGCCTGGTGCTCATCGGCGCCCTGGTGCTCGCCGCCTGCGGCTCCTCGCTGCCCGCCGCGTCCCTGACCGGGACCGGCCACCGCGCCCGTGCCGATGGCACGGCGGGCGCCAAGGGCACACCGATCGACGTGTTCTATGCGGCCTCGCTCACCGCGGTCATGGAGAGGCAGGTAGGGCCGGCCTTCGACCGGGAGACCGGCTACCACTTCGTCGGCTTCCCGGGCGGTTCCAAGCAGTTGGCGTCGGAGATAAAAGGCGGCTTGGAGCGGGCCGACGTTTTCATCAGCGCCAGCCCGGCGGTCGACAAGGCACTCGAGGGCAGAGCCAACGGCGACTGGGTCAGCCACGCGGTCCCGTTTGGGCGGACCGCTTTGGAGGTCGGGTACGACCCGGCTAGCCGCTTCGCCCCCCAGCTGAGGGCCCATCCGTGGTACGAGGTGGTGGGCGAGGCCGGGTTCCGGCTGGGGCGGACCAACCCTGCCGTCGACCCCAAGGGCGTGCTCGCCGAGGAGGCGCTCGAACAGGCGGCGGCCCGGTACCACCTGCCGGCACTGAGGCGGGAAGCGGCCGCGCCTGGCGACGTCTTCCCAGAGGACGGTCTCGTGGGCCGGGCCCAATCGGGCCAGCTGGACGCGGGCTTCTTCTACGGGGTCGAGGCGGCGGCCGCCCACATCCCGACGGTCCCGCTCAGCGGGTTCAGGCTGTTCGCGACCTATACGGTGGCCACCGTCAACCGGGCCCCCCACCCGGCCGGCGCCGCCCGGTTCGCCGCCTTCCTGCGGGCCGCCAAAACCCAGTCGGTCCTCCGGGCAGACGGGATGACACCGGCCAGTTGAGGCCAACCCGGGCCACCGGCCAGTTGAGGCCAACCCGGGCCCAGGGTGCCCGCCATGCCATCGGGTGGTTGGCGGCCCTGCTGCTTGTCTACCTGGCCGCGCCGGTCGTGGTCTTCCTGGCCCGCAGCGCCCGCCACCCATCGGAAGGCTTCGCCACGCCCGGGTTGTTGGGGGCGTTCGCCACCTCGGCAGAGGCAGCCACCATCTCGGCAGCTATCGTGGCCGTGCTCGGCGTGCCTCTCGCCTACCAGCTGGCCAGCCGGAGGGGCCGGCTGGCGTCGGCCGCAAGCGTCGCCGTCCAGCTCCCCCTGGCCCTCCCGCCCCTGATGAGCGGGGTCGTCCTCCTTTACGTTTTCGGCCCGAACACGCCCTTGGGCCGGCTGGCCGGGGGGCGGTTCACCGAGTCGCTGGCCGGGATCGTGCTCGCCCAGACGTTCGTGTCCTCGCCGTTCCTCGTGACCGCCGCACGCTCGGCGTTCCTCGCCCTCGACCCGAACATGGAACAGGTCGCCGCCGTGGCCGGCATGGGCCCCCTGGCTCGTTTCGCCCGGGTGGCCCTCCCGCTGGCGGCGGGGGGCATCCGAGCCGGGTTGCTGCTCACGTGGTTGAGGGCGTTCGGCGAATACGGGGCGACGGTGATGATGGCGTACCACCCTTACTCGCTGCCGGTGTTCACCTACGTCCAGTTCTCGGCAACGGGCCTCTCGGCCACCCAGGCGCCTTCGCTGCTGGCCCTCGGCCTCGCCGGCGCGGTCGTAGGCCTGAGCCGGCTACCACTGACTGGCTCACGCCGGCTCTTAGCGAGGCGAAGAAAGCTGCCGCCGATGCTGGGCGAGGGCGCTACCGCCGGCCGGCCTCGCGTGGGGCGCGATCGCTCCGCCGCCCCCGGTCCTCCTGTCCCAGTGGGCTTGGACCTGTCCACCAGGGCGGGCAGTTTCCGGCTGAGCCTCGCCTATCGGGCACGGAGCCACCGCCTCGCCATCGTCGGGCCCTCGGGCGCCGGGAAGTCGCTCACCTTGCGGGCCTTGGCCGGGTTGGCGCCCGGGGACGTGAGCTTCGCCGGCCGCCCGGTCGGCCAGCTCCCCGCCGAACGCCGGCGGGTCGGCTACGTGCCCCAAGGCCAGAGCCTCCTCCCCGACCGCTCGGCCTGGGACAACGTCATGCTGGGCCCCTACGCCGAAGCCGGGATGGCGGCCTATTGGCTCGCCGCCCTCGGCATCGCCCGCCTGGCCGGGCGCCTCCCGTCTCAGCTGTCGGGCGGCCAACGCCAACGGGTGGCCCTGGCCCGGGCCTTGTCCTGCCGGCCGGCCCTGGTGCTCATGGACGAGCCCTTCAGCGGGCTGGACGCCCCGGTCCGCGACGGCCTCGTCCGGGAGCTCCGGCACTTGCAGCTAGAGGCCGCCCTTTCCTCCGTACTGGTCACCCAGGACTTCGACGAGGCCGCCCTGCTGGCCGACGAGGTGATGGTCATCTCGGGGGGCGCGATGCTGCAAGCGGGGCCGGTGCCGGAGGTCTTCGCTCACCCGGCGTCGCCCGAGGTGGCCCGCCTCCTCGGGGTGCGCAACGTCCTCGCCGGCGAGGCCGGTTCGGAGGCCTCGGTGCGGACGGGCCAGCTCCTCGTCGGCACCGCCCACCACGGCCTGCCCGCGGGGACGGCGCTCACCTGGTGCGCCCGCCCGGACCAGATCTCGGTTGCCGAGAGCCCCGGCGCCGAGGCTCACCGGGCCCGTGTCGACGACGTGGCCGACCTCGGTACCCGCCGGCTGGTGGTGCTGAGCCTGGGCGGGGTGGCGGCACTGGAGGCGGAACTGCCCGCCGCCACCTCCCCCAGCTGGCCCCGCCCCGGGGCCACCTGTTGGGTGAGCCTCCCGCCCGAAGCGGTCCAGGTGTGGGCAGCCGGCGAGCCGCTTTCCCTCAGCGACCCCGGCGGGCCTGTCCCCCAGGCGGCGGCGCGCCGGTGGCGTGGCCCCCGGCCGGGACGGGCGGCCGTTACGGGGCCACTCCCGCCGGCAGTTCGACCGTGACGTTGGTCGCCTTCACCGAGGCGACCGCACTGACCCCGGGCGCGAGAGCCAGCTCGTCGGCGGCCTCCCGGCTCATCAACGAGACCAGCCGGAACGGCCCGGCCTGCAGCTCCACCTGGGCCATGACCGCGTCCCGGGTCACCTTGGTCACTATCGCCGGGAACCGGTTGCGCGCCGAGTGGGCGCTCGTGGGGCCGACCTCGGCCGCCAACGTCCGGCCTGCCTCAGCCGCGAAACGGGCCAGGGCCTGGCCGGAGATGGTCCTTCTCCCGCTCGAGTCCCGAGACGCAGGCAGTTTGCCTCTGTCGGCCCAACGCCGGACCGTGTCCGCGCTCACGCCGAGCAGCTGGGCCGCTTCGGGGACGCGGAAGCTCGTCATGGGCGCCGGGCGGCCCGGTAGCGCTCGACCAGGGCGTTGGTGGAGCCGTCGTGGTGCAGCGCCGGCTCGCCCTCGGAGACCAGCTCGGGGAGGATGCGCAGGGCGAGCGACTTGCCGAGCTCGACACCCCACTGGTCGAAGCTGTTCACCCCCCAGAGCACGCCCTGGGTGAAGACCTTGTGCTCGTAGGTGGCCACGAGCTCCCCGAGCACCCGGGGGGTGAGGGCGGGCGCCAGGATCGTGTTCGTCGGCCGGTTGCCGGGAAAGCTGCGGTGGGGGACCAGTTCGGGTGCGATCCCTTCGCCCCGGGCCTCTTGGCCGGTCTTCCCGAACGCGAGCGCCTCGGTCTGGGCGAAGAAATTGGCCATCAGCAGGTCGTGGTGGTCGCCTACCCGGTGGGAGGGCCGCAAGAAACCGATGAAGTCGGCCGGTACCAACCGCGTGCCCTGGTGGAGCAACTGGTAGTAGGCATGCTGGCCGTTGGTGCCCGGCGTCCCCCACACCACCGGGCCGGTTGTGGTCCCGACGGGCTGTCCCGCCTGGTCGACGGACTTGCCGTTGGACTCCATGTCCAGCTGCTGCAGGTAGGCGGGGAAGCGGCCGAGGTATTGGGAGT
>JBOGGK010000114.1:0-2450 GCA_050744045.1 Acidimicrobiales bacterium
CTCTTGCCCCAGCTTCCCCGGGGCGTGGCGCTGTGGCGCGTCGGGCAGTCCTCGTTCCTGGTCGAGCACGACCTGAGCGAGGAGGAGCGGGCGCTGGCAGACACCGACTCGGCCATGAGGCCCGCCGTCGCTTAGCCGGCTCCGGCCGGTGACGGAGTGGTTCATGCCCGCCAGCCACCCTGCCAACCGCCTCCAGCCACCCTGCCGCCCTCCGGCCACCCATGCCCGTCGCCCGCCAGCCACCCTGCCAACCGCCCTCCAGCCACCCTGCATGGGGTCTGTGACCACAAGACAGTCGCCCATTACGTCGCCAAACGCGACGCGGGAGAGCTCGGCACCGGGCAAGACGCCCGTCGGGAGCGGGTGATAGACTCCTACATGCCCAAGCTCGAAGAATGGATGGAGCAGTCCAGGGGCAAGGTCCGCGCCGATGTGGCCCACGACAAGCTCGCCGCCATGGGCTACCAGGGCTCGGAGCGCACTACAAGAAGGATCGTCGCCGAGGCCAGGAAGGCCTACAGGGACGGCCACCGGCGCGTGTACCGGCCCTGGGTACCGAGCCCGGCCTCTGGTTCAAGGGGACTACGGGGACGGCCCGCTGGTGGCCGGGATAAAGGCCGTACTGTCCTGCGCATGGCTCGCCTGGAGCCGCTTCAGGGTGGTGCTCCCGCTCAGGGACAAGACGCTCCCGAGCCTCATCGGGGCGCTCGACAAGGCGCTCCGGCATTTCGGGGGCCCTACGGCCCGGAGTCCAAAGGTGGCTCGGAGGCGACCGTGCGGGTCGCCAAGGCCGACCTCGTGCCGACAGGGGCCAACCTGCTGCCCGCGTACGCCGACTGGGCGTCCTTAGAGGCCGCCTGTGAGGCGCTGTGCGAGGAGCTCAACTCCCGGCCCCACCGCGTCACCAGGCGCGCCCCGGCCGAGATGCTGGCCGAGGAGCGTCCTCGGCTCCACCGCCTGCCCGAGCAACCCTACGCGACGGCCTTCGGGATGGCGAGGAGGGCCGACCCCGACATGTCGGTCATAAACCTCGACTGGTGCCAGTACTCCGTTCACCACGAGCTGGCAGGCGAGGTGGTCTGGGCCCGGCTCCAGGGCAACGAGGTGGTGATCACCCATATCGGGCCGGCCCGGCCGACCGAGGTCGCCCGCCATGAGCTGACGACGCCAGGCAACCCGAGGGTCAACCCCGCCCACTACCCACCGGCGCCCGAGACGCCGCTCCATCGCACGCCTGTCGCCCAGAACGGGGCCGAGGCCGGGTTCTTGGCCATAGGCCCAGGGGCAGCGCTGTGGCTGACAGAGGCCGCCCCAGCAGGGGCCAGCCGGCGCTCGGCAACGGTCAACGCCAACCGTCGCGTGTCTGCACGGGAGCGGCCGCGGTGCTCCTCCGTGGCCGAGGGCTCTGTAACGATACTGAGCCAACCCTGCAGTTCGGATGTCGTGGCAGAATACGCCCATCGGGCTGAAATATCGCTTGTCAAGGAGCTTGGACCAACATGCCTTCGATAGCAGTGATCACCGGCGCCAGCGGCGGCATCGGTCTGGCAACCACCCGGGCACTGGCCGCAGCCGGCTGGAATGTCATCGCAACGGCTCGCCGTCCGGAAATGGCCGAATCGCTGCGAAAGGTCGTCGACGAGTCACCCGGTGTGGAGCTCATGGCCCTCGACGTCACCAGCGATGAGTCGGTCGACTCGTGTATCGGCTCCATCCTCGACGAGCGAGGGAGAATCGACCTGCTAGTCAACAACGCGGGCGCCGGACATCGCGGGACGCTAGAACAGCTCACCGTCGGAGAGCTCTCGCAGGTAATGGAGCTCAACTTCTTCGGCGTCGCGCGCGTCACGAAAGCCGTACTACCCGCTATGCGGGCAGCACGGGCCGGCCGCGTCATCACCGTGACGAGCCTGAACGGTGTTGTGGCTCTCCCGTTCAGCGACGCATACAACGCCGCCAAGTTCGCCGTCGAAGGTCTCATGGAAAGCCTGGCGACGGTGATGCTGGAGTTCGGCGTGCACATCTCGGTGCTGGAACCGGGTCCGGTGCGAACTGCGTTCTTCGCCAATGTCGGGGGGCATGTGAACAACGTCAACGGGGACGACCCGTACGCGGAGCTCATCAATCGATTCAACGAGAGAATGACGGATCTCGGATCCGGCGGTCAGTCCGCCGAGTCGGTCGCCGAGGTCATCCGCGACATCGCCGCCGACCCGTCACCCGCGCTGCGTTACCAGTCGTCGGAGCAGTCGCGGATCATCGCTGCGCAGAAGCTCGTCGACACCACCGGCAGGAGCATCCTGGAGGCGACCGGGACCTTACTCCGTCCCTGAGCTGGTCCAGCGCCGCGTTCAGGTACACGCGCCCGACGCCACGATCTCAGGTGCCGCGGGTCGGCCGTGCCCGTGTCTCCAGCCTGCGGGACGGTAGCCAGCGGCATTGCGCCGCAT
>JBOGGK010000115.1:0-6305 GCA_050744045.1 Acidimicrobiales bacterium
GTCGCTGGCCGCGCCCACGTTGCTCGCCCCGGGCGCCACGTGGTAGCCGTTGATCGGTTGGCCGTTGGGCCCCACGGCGACCACGGTGATCACCTGGGTGGGCGGCGGATCGGCGCCCGCCGGCCCCGCCGGCGAGAAGACGCCCGCCGTCAGCACGGCGATGGGGATCAGGGCCATTCGCGACATCACCTTCATCGCGCTAATCTTCGCCTCCGGCCGCCCCCCGGTCCAGTACGGTGCGCTTATGCCCGATCGAAACCGCCGCTTCCTTCTTCGCGAACGCCCGACCGGACGCATCGGCCCGGACACGTTCCAACTGAGCGAGGAGGCCGTGCCCGAGATCGGCGACGGTGAGGCGCTGGTGCGCGTCGACTGGATCTCGCTCGACCCGACGAACCGGACGTGGATCAACGACATGCCGACCTACCTGCCGCCGGTGGGCATCGGCGAGGTCATGCGCGCCGGCGGTCTGGGCGAGGTCGTCGCGTCGAAGAATCCGAGGTACGCGGTCGGTCAGGTCGTGCAAGGCCTGCTCGGCTGGCAGGACTACGCCGTCGTCTCGGAGGCGACCTTCGTGACACCGCTCGAGCTCGCCGACGGCGTTTCGCCCAGCGCCTATTTGGGTGCGCTGGGTACGACCGGGCTGACCGCGTGGATCGGGATACGGGACATCGCCAAGCCCAAGCGGGGCGAGACGGTCGTCGTCTCCGCCGCCGCGGGCGCGGTCGGATCGGTCGCCGGGCAGCTCGCCAAGGCCGACGGCGCCCGCGTCGTCGGGATCGCCGGCGGACCCGAGAAGTGCGCCCTGCTCACCGAGCGGCTCGGCTTCGACCCCCGGCTCGCCTACCTGGAGGACATCGACGCCTGGTTGAGGGTGCTCGAACTGGGCACGGGGCTGCTCTTACCCGAAGTGACGTGCTTGTACAGCGTGCACGACGCTCAGATGACCCAGGACAGGCCGGCCATGACCTCCAGTTCGCGTTACCTTTTGGACAAGTACGCCGGCCGCCCCTGGCTCACGCCCGCCCTTCGGCGGGAAGCCCTCGCCACAGAAGTTTGGGACGACCTCCAGGCGGGCCGTTCGGCGGGCGACTGGGCGCGGGTGGCGGCCCAGGCGGCGTACTTTTCCCAGCCGGCCAAGCTCGCTGCCCTCGCCCGCCTGCTCGCCTTCCGCCGGCGCATGCGCCGGCGCGGGGAGCGGGTGGCAAAGGCACTGGGCGGCTCAATATATGCGGTCGACCCTGGAGAACTTGCCGGGTAAGCGGCGCTGGAGGCCGGGGTGGCGGAGCAGGGCCCCGTCCAAGCGACGCCGGGGCTGGCGGGAGAGCCGGTAGGCGACGCCCGACAGGCGGTTGGCCTCCACCCGGCCCCAGGACGTCTGATAGTGCCAAGAAGCGAGCGACTCCTTGAAGCTCTCCTGGCCCCGGCCGAGGTCCAGTAAGCGAAGGCCGTGCTGGGAGGCCCCTTCTGCCATCAGGAGGAAAAGTTGTAAGCCGGGCGAGTATGCCGCGAAGTCCACGTCGTAGGCGGGGAACCACAGCGACATCCGGCCTTGCGTCGCGATGCCGAAATGGGCCGCTGCCAACCGGCCGCCCACCCGCAAGGTGGACAGCAGCCCCCGGCAGCCTGGGGCCCGGCTGGCGGCCAGCTCGTCGACCACCGAGCGGACCCAGGGCAGGGAGAAGCGGTCGAAGCGGCCGTTGCGGTCGTACTGGGCCGACTTCCAGCGCAACAGCGTCCCGAGGGCAGCGCGGTCGTCGGAGTCGAACACGAACTCGAGCGGGCCGCGCTCGCGCTCGGCCTTGCGCCTTTTTTGCATGGCGGACGGCACCAGCCTGCGGTTGCGCCGGCCGTGCTCGGCCAAGAAGGCGTCATAGCCATCGCTGACGTCGATCACCGGTGTACCGCACGATCCGTAGCTGTAGGGCGAAAAAGCCTCCAGATGGCTGACCAGGTGGTCGAACTCCCACACGCCGAGCCCGGCCCAGGCCAGTAGCTCGTCGGCCCTGAGCGGGAGATCGGGGGCGCATATGGGCGCTTGGGCATCGCAGATCCCGAGCCCGATGCCCGCGCCCATGCCAAAGGCGCGTTTTTGGAAGGGGAAAAACAGCACCGGCCGGCCCGCCTCCCGGCGCACGAGCACGAGCGCGTCCCGGCGGGCACGGCCGACCGCAAGGGTGAACTCGGGCGACAAAAAAGCATTGTCCAAGCAGGGGTCGGCCTGTTGCAGGCGGCGCCAGGCAGACAGGTCGGCTGAAGACAGCTGGTCGGGCCGGCAGGTGGCGACTTCTGCGGGACCCGACGAGGTGGGGGCGCCAACTACGGCGACAGAAGACTGGTTCCCGCCCGACCGGTTGTACATAACCTGTCCTAGGATAACGTTCACGGCGAACCACGGAGGGAAAAAACTGCAGGTTTTGCACCGCGCCGGGCCCAGCTACTGGCGGCTGCGCTTGGCCAAATGGGCGCCGGCGGGGCCGGCCCGCGAGGGGTACACCTTGCTCGTACCTGTCCCAGGCGACATCCCGGTGTTCTTGCGCCTGGCCCTGGCCGTCTGCCGTTTCCAGCAAAGCGGCTCGCGGGTCGAGACGGTAGTGGTGCCGGACGCGCTCACCCAGCCGATGCGCGACATTGTGGCCGCTGCCCGTGCCGATTGGCCCGGCGAGCTCCGCCTGCAGCCGCTCCCGCCACCGGAGCGCTGGGCGCTGCCCCGCCTGGGCGACCCCGGCCGCAACCATGCCCTCCAGCTGGTGACCGGCGTAAGCTGTTCGCGGGCCACCCACGTGGTGCTCCACGACGCCGACCTGTTCCTGCTGGAGCCCGACGTCTTGGAGAGCCAGTTCCGGCACTGTCGTGACCAGGGCCTCGCCTGCCTGGGGACGAGCCCACCCTGGGACCCCTGGTACGCCGAGCACGGCCGCCACTTGGCCGCCACCTGGGAGCTGTGCGCCCGGACGGACTGGCTTCGGCGCTACCCGCCGTTTTCCCACATGGCGCACGAAGAAGAGCTCTTCGGGGAACGGCACATGTTCGACACGACGTTCTACCCCCAAGCGCTCACGGCGCCCGAGCTGATAGCGGTGCGCCCGGTCGAGGCGCTGGTGCATTTCAATTACGTCATCTCCAACTACCGCAAGTTCCTGCGCCGGGGCGGCGAAGGCTGGCACGACCGCTCGTTCCGCCTGTTGCTTGTATGCCTGCTGGTGGAGCTGTTCGACCCCGAGGGGGCGCCGTCGTACCGGGTGCCAGCCCTCGGCCAGCTCGCGTGCTACCTGGGGGACGCTTCGGCACCGGTGCAACTGCCCGCCGCTGCCGAGGGCGTCGCTGAGTACGCGGCGTTCCGGGAACTGCTGGAGCGGGCGCTTTCGGGACCGTGGGCGGCGGGTGGCCAGCAGGAGCTGGCCCGCGCCGTGCTGGGCCCTTTCGACTCCTTTTATGCTTACGCAGGCGAGGCAGTGGCGCCACCCACGTCTCGGCCCGGAGGCTAAGCGGACCGCTCCCGTGAGCGCCTGCACGCTCCCCGGCTCCCGGCCTTAACCTGCCGCCGCCGACGTCGTCCAGCCGTGAAGAAGGCGGCTGATGGCCGGGCGCAGTACCTCGCATCGAAGTCGTAGTCGTCGCTCGAGAGCGGAGGGGCTCGCTGGAGCCCGACGTCTTGGAGAGCCAGTTCCGGCACTTGAGCGCCGGATCCGGCCCACACTGCAACTAACATCTGCCCAGTGTTTTGTCAGCCCTGAGGCGGGTCCACTGCCTGCAGGCTCGACCAGGGCAGGCTGGCCACCACCTTGTACTCGGGCTGGCCCGCCCAGCTGGCGGTGAGGGGGTTGGTGCCGGTGTGGCCCTCGGCCGCCCAGTCGCTCGGCTGCTCGGCCTCGATCATGACCGCGCCGCCCTGGTCGACCACGACCATGCCGTAGCGCTCGATGGCCCGGAAGACCATCTGGGCGAAGGGGCTGAGGCCGGCGGGCATGGGGGTGCCGGGGGCGAAGCGGAACCACTGGCCTTCGGCGGGCTGGCCGGGGTCGGCACCGCAGTCGGTGCGGTCGGCCGGGTAGACGTCGGAGTTGCAGCGGGGGACCACCACGGCGATGGCGTGGTCGATCGAGCCCGAGGCGACGTCGGCCTCGGTGATGGTGGTGGCGAGGTAGCTGATGCCCGTGGCCGACAGCCCGTAGGGCGAGGGGAACACCCCGTCCGAGCTCGCCATGTCCAGCTTGCCGCCCCAGCAGGCCGAGTAGGTCCCGTCTGGGCCCCGCGACGCCTGCCAGAGCTCCCACTCGGTCTCGGTCGAGGGCTGGTACAGCACGAGGGGGCTGTCCGAGGAGCCGTTGAGGGACGCCTCGGGCGGGACCGGGATCTCGCTGCCGGTGTCGGGGGTGAAGTTGTTGCACCCGGGCCGTACCGACACGGCCACATCGGCCTGGCCGGCGGGCACGTCGTAGATGGGTGCCGTGTTGACCCCGACGCTGCCGTAGTGGCTCTCGTAGTCGCCCACGATGTCGGCGGCGAAGCTGGCCGAGCGGGGGTCCACCGCCCAGCCCTCGACGTCGCTGTTGAACAAGCTGTGGGGCCAGAGGGAACCGCCCGGGGCACCTCGGCCGGCGGCGTTGCCGCCCGGTCGGCCGGCAAGTTGCGCCTTGGTCTTTCCAGGCTGCGCCCTAGTTTTACCAGGTCGTACCTTGGACTTGCTAGGTCGTACTTTGGTTTCGCCAGGCTGGGCCTTGGTTTGGCCTCCCTTTGCCTTGGTTTTGGCGGGCCTGGTGCTGTGGTTGGTTCGTTTGAGGTTGCGCTTGGCTCGTTTCGCAGGGTTGCCGCCGACTTTTGCGCTACCTCCGTCACGCTTTGCACCGTGGCGGCCAGCCTTCGCCTTTTGCGAGCCGGCCTTGGTGGCATCGCGGTGAGCCCGGGCGGGTGTGGCTTCTTTGCCCGACTGGTCCGTGACGGAGAACAGCGCCGCCACCGACCCGGCGCCGGTCGCCCGAGGGGCGAAGGGCCCCGAGGCGTGCGTGCTCCAGGCGACCAGGAAGCCACGGTTGGCCACGTCATAGCTCACCCCAGGGGTGCCCCCGGCGGCGGCGTCGCCCCAGGCCATGGCGGCCCCGAAGTACAGTTCGGGGCTATCGGTGGCGCGGAGGGCAGGGAAGGGCCGGGGCGAGCCGGCTTCAGCGGCCAACGACCAGTGGGCGCCGGCGCCGGCCGAGAACTCCTGCTCGGCCACGTCGGCGTTGGCGACCTTGCCTCCCCAGGTGACCGTGAGCTGGGACGGGCCGGCCGAGCTCACCTGCCCGTACCAGATCTGCATCACCTGGCCGTCCTTGCCGTCGAACGACGGGGCGCCCGCGCTCGACCATTTGCGCACGCCTCCGCCGGTGACGGAGGAAACATGCTGTGCCCAGGTGTCGTTGACCGCGGCGAGCACCTCGAGATCCCCGACTTTGCTTGCACTAACGCCAAGGTCGAGCGCGCTCTCACCGAGATAGCCGGAGCGGGTGAGGGGAGGGGCGCTCGGGGTGATCAACGGCGACACACTGGCCGCCAGGTTTTCCGCGCTCTGGTCGGTCGTCGCGATCGGCCCAAATGGCACCTCTCGTGCGATGGCGTGGGCCTCGGCCCCGGTGCGCCCTCTCGTCCCACGGGCCCCGGTAATGCCGGGCGAAGTGGGCAAACAGGCGGCAGCCACAAGGGATGCGGCTACCAACCCGATGCCGGCAGGATGGCCAGTCACTGCGAGTCCCAACGCTGCGGGCCTCCATCCGCTTTTTGTCCGATTTGACCGATTATCGGTCCTGCCTGGAAATGCCATTGGAGCAAACGTAGCTGCCGCGAGATAGACGAGCCCGTGTTTTGCAGCCAGCTAACGAACGGTTCCAGGCAAAATACCCAGTGCTATCAGGGTAATTTGCCTTTGCCTGTCGGGAAATTACCAGCTCAGCGGTATAGGGAGGGACTTTGGCGGGCTCGGACGCTGATAATTTCTGCAAAAGGCACGAGCGGAGCCCGTTCAGGCCTCGCTCGCGCGCAAATGTCATGCCTCGCTCGGGCTAGTTACTCGCGGGGCGTTGGGCCGGTTTCGACACGTGGGTCCTGTTCGTCCTTCCAGGGCATTCACCGAGGCCCCAGCTCAGTACAACTTGCCCGCCGCCTGCAATATGCAGTCGATGGTGAGACCGAGGTCAAAGCTCTCGCCGCAGTAGTTGAGCGTCTCGGGCCCAACGTCAAGCCCGCCCCACTCTTGCTCAGCCGAAAGGTCAAGATCTACCGGCCGCGCCGGCGCCGGGGCCTGGCTCACTTCACGCCCGTCCGGC
>JBOGGK010000116.1:0-7524 GCA_050744045.1 Acidimicrobiales bacterium
TGGAGGGATGCGAGAGTGGCCGAATCGGACGGTCTCGAAAACCGTTGTGGGTGTATGCTCACCGTGGGTTCAAATCCCACTCCCTCCGCCAGCCAGTCATGGGGGCTGGTAAGCCAGCCAACGGCCACCTTGCTGGGAAGGGATGCCGCGATTTCAAATTGCATTTGTAACACCCTCCGGTGGCGGGCCCAGGCTCACTGGCCCAGATAGGCGCTCGGACGATTTGACCGGAAGCGATGCTCCTGTCCCGGCGCGGTCATCTCAAGTCAAAGTCGTATGACTGGGGCCCTGGAGTGTAGTGCTGACAACGTCTCCAACCGTCCTGCCCGGGTCGGTCCGCCCAGCGCTGCGAGGGTCCCCGAGCAGTAACTCGCCGACGGTGACTGACGTCGTTATGAAGGTCGCGTGCGGGGATGTCAGGTACGGTTAGGTCGTGGCGTCAGTCGACGGGCACCCGCCCTCCGTGGACGTCTTGGCCCGTTCGATCTCCGATGTCGGATTGCCGGCGCCACTGCTTGTGGCCGCGGCCCGGGAGGCGGTGGCCGCGGCGGACCCGGCTACTGCCCGTCGGCGAGCCGTGGCACTGGCAGGGTGCATGCTCCAGCCAGTGGTCAACGCTACCGGCGTGCTGCTGCACACGAACCTCGGCCGAGCGCCCCTGGCCGTCCAGCGACCGGCCCGAGCGGTAAACGTGGAAATGAGCCTCGAGACCGGGCATCGCGGCTCGCGTTCGGCTTTTGTGGCCAGCCTCCTGTCGGTAACGACCGGGGCCGAACGGGCCACGGTCGTGAACAACGGCGCCGCCGCGGTCTTGCTGGCACTCACCGTCCTCGCACCGGACAGGACGGTAGTGGTCAGCCGCGGGGAACTGGTCGAGATCGGAGGAGGGTTCCGCATACCCGAGGTCTTGGAGACCTCGGGCGCTCGCCTCGTCGAGGTGGGTACCACCAACCGCACCCGCCTGGACGACTATCGCTCCGCCATCGAGGCCACGCCGCCCGAGGACAAGCCCGTCATCTTGAAGGTCCACCAGTCCAACTACCGGATCTCTGGCTTCATCGCTTCGGTGGGAGTGCGTGAGCTGGCGGCCTTGGGTGCCCGGGTAGTCGTGGACCTGGGCTCGGGCTTGCTCGACGCTGACACCCCTTGGCTGCCCGGCCCGCCACCGCGGTGGCTTGCCGGCGAACCGGCCGCCCGGCAGACCCTGGAAGACGGGGCAAGCCTGGTGACCTTCTCAGGTGACAAGTTGCTCGGCGGCCCTCAGGCCGGGGTCATCGCCGGCCGGGCCGACCTCGTGGACCGCTGCGCCCGGCACCCCCTGGCCCGCGCGCTGCGACCGGGCAGCCTGGTCCTCGGCGCCCTCCAGGATACGCTGCTGGCCTACGTCCGTCGGGACGCCACCTCGGTCGCCTTCTGGCGGATGGCCACCGTGCCGGTGGACGACTTGCGGATGCGGGCCAAGGCGGTCGCAGACGCCGTTGGCGCACCGGCGACGGTGGTCGACTGCAGTTCGGTAGCCGGGGCGGGTTCCGTGCCCGGCACCGAGATCCCCTCGGTCGGCGTTTCCCTGCCCGGCGACAGGACAGCTGAGCTGCGCCGGCACCGGCCGGCGGTTATCGCCACCATCCGGGATTCCACTACCGTCTGCGACCTGCGCTCGGTCGAAGCGGCAGACGACCCGGTAGTGGTCTCGGCCCTCCGGGAACTGTTTGGGGTGCCGTCACGGTCACTTAGCGGTTCAAGGGGGGCCCAATGACTCTCTCGACAGATTTTCGCCTGACCGCTCTCACCCAAGGGGGCGGTTGCTCCTGCAAGCTCGGGGCGAGACAGCTCGAGGACCTGCTCAGCTCCGCGTTCGCCGGCCGGGGGCCCGAGCCTCCCCGGCCTGCCCTGCCCGACGTACGCCTGCTCTGCGGGCTGGAGTCAGGCGACGACGCCACGGTCGTGAGCCTGGGCGGCGGCCCGGCGCTTGTGACCACCACGGACTTCTTTCCCCCTGTTGTCGACAACGCTTTCGACTGGGGGCGCATCGCTGCCGCCAACGCCCTGTCCGACATCTACGCCATGGGAGGTGACCCCGTCGTCGCCCTCAACCTGCTGGCGTGGCCGACGGGCGCCGCTCCGATGGAGCTCGCCGAACAGGTCTTGCGGGGCGGACGGCGGGTGACAGACGAAGCGGGGTGCCTGCTGGCCGGCGGCCACAGCATCGAGGACCCGGTCCCCAAGTACGGCTTGGCCGTCACCGGGGTCGTAGACCCCGCCCGAGTGCTGCGCAACGACGTGGCGCGCGCCGGCGAGCCCATCACGCTGACCAAGCCGCTCGGTGTCGGGGTGCTCAACAACCTTCACAAAGCCACCGGAGCAGCCATCGACCACGCGGTCGCCGCCATGGTCGCGCTAAACCGGGACGCGGCCAAGGCTGCATTGGCAGCGGGCGTGCGGGCGGCCACAGACGTCACGGGCTTTGGCTTGCTGGGGCACCTTTTCAAGATGGCGAGGGCAAGCGGGGTGACCGCGGTCGTCAACGCCGCGTCGGTGCCCTACCTCGACGGGGCCCGCCAGGCCGCCGCCGCCGGGTACGTACCGGGGGGGAGCCGCCGCAACCTCGAATGGGTGAAGCCGTTCCTCGAGACCGACCTCGACGAGCTCGAACTGCTGCTCTTGGCCGATGCCCAGACTTCGGGGGGCTTGCTGCTGGCAGGGGAGGTCCGGGGCGCCCCGGTGATCGGGCACTTCGTCGAGAAGCGGGGGCCGGCGCTGGTAGTGCAAAGCTGAGCATTCTCTCGCCCTGAGCCGGCTCCGACCCCCGAGCTGCCTGCGGTTGATGACGGTTGCGTAGCCCGATGCCCAGTGGCGCCGCCGGGAACGCGGCGTGGAACACCGGCAAGCCTCCACGTGGCCGCCGTTTTCCGCTAGGTTGCCCCGCTGGAGGTGTCCGGGCGCCTGGTGGGCCTCCCCGCCTTCAAAGCGGGTGGGACGGGCGATCCCCGTCCGGCGGGTTCGATTCCCGTCCACCTCCGCCGCCGCGCTGGCGCCGCGTGCGCCGCCGGCCCCACGACCGGCTGGCTCGCGCCCGGCCGGCGTCAACCGGCCAGACGGTTCGCAGGCCGGACCGCCGAGTATGTCCAGGCAAAACGTGGGAGGGAGTCGACCCCCTCGACGAGGCCCGGCGCTTCGCCGAGCTATGGGTATCGAGGGGACGGTCCTGGTTGACGAACGGGGCGAGATGGTCGACCGCTGGGCCATTCGCGGGGTCCCGACCAACCTCTTCGTGGACGCCGCTGGGACGGTGACCGAGGTGGGAGGGGTAACCCTGGACGAACTGGAAGCCGCGGCTCGGCGGCTGCTGGGGCCGGGGGCCGTGGTCGAGCAGCCCCGGGCACGAGCAAGCTGGTGGTACGAGGCCGCCGGAGCGGGGCAGCGACGCGCTAACCCGCCACGAGTTGGTATATAGCGGTCACGTCTGCGGTCACCTGCTCCGACCCGGCTTCGATGGGTGTCGGAGGGGCCATTGCCTGCGCCGCCGCCCTGGCTGACAGGCCGTAGAACGGTTGGGGGGGAGTAGCCGGTTGGCTGTTGTCGTGAAGGGAGCACAAGGTGCCGAGCGTCATGCCTGCCGCGCTCGCCATGGCCTGTGCTTGGCCGGCAGCCTGGCGGACGGCCTGGGACCGCGCCTCGCTCATCAGGGCGGTCACGTCCTGGACCGAAAAGTTGATGTCGTTCACGCGGACCGCGTTGCCTGACACTTGGGCCGCGTCGTCGATGAAGGTGCCAGCGCGCGCCATTTCACCTTGGGTCTTCAGGGTGACTGTGAGGCTGTTGGTCACCTGGTAGCCGGTGAGCTTCGAGTTCGGCCCCGTGTAGACCGGTTGCACCGACAGCCCCGACGTCTGGAGGTCCGCTTTGCCGACGCCGTCGCTTTGCAGCTTGGCCAGCACGGCATGGGCCTTGGTGGCATTTGCGGTCATCGACGTCAGTGCCGTCGGCGCCTGGGTCTGGACGCCCAGGGAGATGGTCAGCTCGTCGGGTGCACCTTGCGCCACTCCGTGACCACCGACCGTCACGGTCGGCTGGCCTGCCGCGCACTTAGGGTCATGGACGGCGGCGGCGGTCCTCACCGAGACAGCCTTGGCCGGTTGGCCGCCCGGCGCCCCGCAGGCCGCGAGGCCGAGGCCGGCGCTCCCTACGAGCGCGAGCCCGACCAGCACCGGCGCTGCTCCACGACTTCTCGAGGTCATCGGTCCCTCCCACCTGGGTCGGCACGCTCAGCGGCCGGCGGTCCACGTTCGCCCCGGGTGGGGCTGCGATGTTGGTGGGGCCTATCGGGCTCGATCAACCGCTCCGAGGTACGCGTCCTCCGAGGGACGCGTCCGTCGTAGTGGACCGTTCCTGGTCGGGCTGGCCACGAGCGGCCCGCGACCGGGGTCAGCCGCTCACGGTGACCAGAGTGCCGAGGGGGTCCATCGGGAAGACGATCTCGGCATTGCCAACGGGAAGTTCGACGCAGCCGTTGCTCTGCGGCCACCCGTAGCTCGCCCTCACGTAGCCGTGTACAGCGTCACCTTCGTAGAAGTACGAGACCCACGGCACATCGGGCACGTCGTAGTGGTAACCGTCCGGGTCGGTGCCGACCATAGTGGTCGACAGGAGGTGCTCGTAAACCGGCCACGTGCCGTCGGGGGTGTCGGCCCCAGGCACGCCGGTGTTCACCGGCGTCTCGAAGATGTCCTTGCCGTCCCGCCAAACTACGAGGCTCTCGGGCAACGCCTTGTCGACCATCAGGTAGTCGTACGGAGAAGTCTCCAGGCGGCGGGCGGCCACCGCGGCCGTGAGGGCCTTCCACACCTGGGGGCCGACTACCCCGTCCGCGTTCAGCCCGTTGTTGGCCTCGAAGCGCATCACCGCCCCTTGGGTCACGACGTTGGCTTGGCCGGGGGCCCACAGCTCTGACAGCGATGGGGGGACGTCGGGGTACCGCCAGGTGAACACCCCGAGCTGTGGCAGGGGCGACACCAGGTTGGCCACGGCCGGCTCCTCGCTCAGGCTCGATTGCGCGGAACTGGGCCCGAACCGCAACGGGAGGTACTTGAGCTCGGCCAGCAACTGCTGCGCCCGCAGGACCGGGGCACCCTCGACGGTGAAACTGATGGTCCTCGCGGCCCTTGCCTTTGCCGCTGCTGCCGCCTTTGCCGCTGCTGCCGCCTTCGCCTTTGCCGCCGGCCCAGGCTTCCCACCAGGCTGGGCCTTCCTTGCCGCGCTGGCACTTGCACCCGCCTGGCTTTCGGGCTCCTGATGGCCGAGATGCCTGCCCGGGACGGTGCCCGGAGTACTGCCAGCACCCGGCCCGGCATGCTTGCCCCCAGCTCGGGCCGGCGGAGCCAGCATGGCAAGCCCGGGGGGGACAGTCAGGTGCTCGGTAGCCCAAGGGGTGTACCCGGGCGAGGGCGTGAACTTCACCGTCCTGCCGTTCACCGACCAAACCCCGGGGACGCTTGGGACCAGCGTCGGCATGGGGGCGCCGGGGGCGGGAGGGCGTGACAGGTGTACCCGCACGGGCGTCGTCAGGCCCACTCTGCTGGCTCCAGGGTGCGGGGTGATCGATACGACCCTGGGCGCCGGACGGGCGGTGGTCGTCGTCTTCTTAGGGACCGTGGTGCGCGAGTGGGCGCGGACTTTGGTGCGGGCGCGCTCAGTCGCCCCCGAGCGGTGCGAGCCAGGGCTGTAGCCGACGTGCCCGGCGGCCGGGGGGCCGGCCGGGTGCGACCCGAGGGCGAGTAGCCCACCCGGCCCCTGGGCCCTGGCGTAAAGGGCGCCCATGCCGGCCACTACCGCTACCGTCATGGCCGCCGACGCAGCAGGGAACCAGTGCCGCTTGGCCCGCCTCGGCCTGCCCTCGCCGCTGTGCAGTTTGGTCACTCGTGGCATTGCCCCTTCTCCATCTCCCATTTTGCATTAAACCGTCGATGCGCCGCTTTCGTGCCTCGGGCCGGGGCCTAAAGGTCCTCCCTGAGCGGCCCGACACCTAGTGGGTCGGATGTCTACGACCTCGAGGCGAGGCAGGCAATGGGTCTTGGAACAGTAGGGCGCGCCGGCGCACGTAGGTCCGGGCGGCGCCGCGGCCGGGCCGCCTTGGCTTTGCTGGCGTCCTCGGCCGCCGCCGGGTTCCTGGCCCCCGTGACGCCCCTTTTCACGCCGGCAGCGCAGGGGCAGGGCTCACAAGGGCCCTTGGTCGACCCGGGCGCCAACGTCCCCCGCACGGCGGCAATGGAACAGGCTTGTGGCTCGGGGGCGGCGGCGTGCCAGTCGGCGGTGCTGGCGGCCATCGACCAGGCCCGCGCCGGCGAGGGCGTCGGGCCGCTCGTGGTGCCCTCCTACTACGGCGACCTCACCACCGCCCAGCAGTTGTTGGTGCTGGCCGACCACGAACGGGTGGACCGCGGGCTGCCCGGCTTCACCGGCCTTTCCTCGCAACTGGACGCCCTCGCCCTCCAGGGCGCTACTTCCGACGACGACCCTGACGGCCCGAACGACAGCTCCTGGGGCTCCAACTGGGCCGGCGGAGAGGCGTCTGCCCTACTGGCCGACTACGACTGGATGTACGACGATGGCCCCGGCTCGCCCAACCTGGACTGCACCCACTCGTCCTCCAGCGGCTGTTGGGACCATCGCCAGAACATCCTCGGCGACTATGGCCCCCATCCCTCCATGGGCGCAGCCGCCACCACGGTGAAAGGTGTGACCTCCCTAACCGAGCTGTTCTCCTCCGGCGCCCCGGGCGCCCTCGACTACTCGCTGCCCGAAGCTGCACCCGTCTTGGTGTCGCCCCTGTCGTTGCAGATCGGGACGACCCCGGCGGTGGCCAACAGCGCCATGTTGACCGTGAGCGGGCCCTCCCGCCCGTTCCGCGCGGCCGCAAAGGTGGCGGGGGACGAGGGCCGTTGGTCCGTAACCCCGGCGTGCGTCGTGCGCCCGGGCCAAAAATGCCACCTGTTCGTCACTTTTGTCCCTGCCCACAGCGGGCGTGCCCGCGCCACCGTGACCGTGCACCTGCCCGGGCGGGTAGACCAGGTCGGCGTGAGCGCGTACGCAGGTGACGGCTTCTGGCGAGCGACCGCCAGAGGCGCCATATTGGCTTCGGGCGGGGGCGGCCTGCGCGGCTCGGCGGCCAGGATCCGTTTGGCTCGCCCCGTGGTCGGCATGGCAGCCACCCCGAACGGCGGCGGGTACTGGGAAGTTGCCGCCGACGGAGGCGTGTTCTCCTACGGCGACGCCAAGTTTTTCGGCTCTGCCGCTCCGCTGCGCCTGCGGCAAGGCGTCGTAGGCATGGCGCCCACCCACGACGGCCACGGCTACTGGCTGGTCACCCGCAACGGCAGCGTCTACTCCTTCGGCGACGCCCGTTATTACGGCACCCCCGCCGGCCGGGCCGGGGACGCCGTCGTAGGCATGGCGCCCACCCCCGACGGCCACGGCTACTGGCTGGTCACCCGCGACGGTAGTGTCTACTCCTTCGGCGACGCCCGC
>JBOGGK010000117.1:0-7142 GCA_050744045.1 Acidimicrobiales bacterium
TCATAGCCCCTGTGCGGGTGGAGACCATGATACGGCCGTCATTTCCCACCGCATGTACCACCGGCGACAGTTGAGGACGGCCGTCGCGGCGACGGGTAGCGAGCACGGCCCGGTGGTTCTGGCGGAAATGCGCCAATGCCTCCTCGAGGTCCATCATTTCCCCTCGGAGAGCGCGTCGATCACCAAGGACTGGAGCCACGTCAGCACGTGGTAGAGGATATGGGGCGGGTCGTCGGGCTCTTCGGTATCATCCTCATGGACGTCGAGCAGCGTGCCCAGCCACAAGCGGATGTCGTTCAAGGCCCGCAGCCAGGCGTCCATGTCCGCTTCGGAGAGCTCGGTGGCATCGGCGGTCTTGGCCAGGGTCTCGAGGGCGCCGGCCTTGCTCTGCTCGAGATCGTGGCGGACCATCGTCCTCCACTCCGCCTCGGCCTTGTCGTCGCGGGCGAAAGCGGGCGGGAAGATCCGGCGGAAGGCCTCATCCTGGCGGTCGCTCGCGATGGCGTCGCGCAGTTGTAGGGGCAGGTCCCTCAGGATGGCGCGTTCCTCGGTGCCTATCTCCACCCGGTAGGCCCCGTCCCTGTCCCGCCACAGCGGCGGGTGCCTCCGAGCCGCGCTCAGGTGTCCTGCTCCATCGTCGCCCAGAGCCCGTGCTCATGGAGCCTGAACACGTCCAGCTCGGCTTTCTCCCGGGGCCCGCTCGAGACCACGGCCTTGCCCTTGGTGTGCACGTCCATCATGAGCCGATGGGCTTTTTGCTTGCTGTAGCCGAATAACTTTTGCAACACGAAGGTCACGTAGCTCATGAGGTTGATGGGGTCGTTCCAGACGATGACCTTCCACAGCCGGGCAAGGTCGGTTACCTCGGAGCTCTCGGGTTCTTTTACTTCCAGAGGGGCGGTGGGAGCCATTGGCATCACCTGTCAGGCCCGGGCTAGTTCGGGTGCGCGGTCGCTGGCTCCGGCCACAGCCGGTGACGGGGCGCGGGGTTTGCGTTCGTAGAGGCCGAGGTTGAAAAGGGTCATGGCGACGACGACGGCCGTGGCCCCGGTCAGGTGGATGCCGACGAGCACGACGGGGTCGCCCGTCAGGTACTGGCTGTAGCCGACCCCGGCCTGGGCCACGAGCACCACGAGCAACACCTCCGCCCGGCGCAGCACCGCCGCCCCCACGCCGGACCGGTGCAACGACCACAGCGTCAGCACGGTGAGGCCCAGTAGGGCCTCGACGCTCGACCCATGGAGCTGGGCCACGGTGTGGAGCGAGAAATGAAAGCGGGGCACGTCCGGTGCACCTGCGTGAGGTCCCGTCGAAGTCACGACCGTGCCGAGCACGACGACCACGAAGGTTAAGGCGAGCATGCACCTCGCCGCCACCAGCTGGGCCGGCCGCACCAGGCGGCGGCCCGGCACCAGGCGGGCCACGGTCGGCGGCCGCGGTTCCCCAGCGAAGGGGCCCGCCGGCTCCTCGGGTTGCCTGCAGCGGTGCCAGAGCACGACCGAGGCGACCAACAAGGCGATCGCCAGCAAAAAGTGGCCCATGACAAACGGGGGTGCCAACTTGTGCAGCACCGTCTCACCCCCCAGCACGACCTCGGCCAAGACGCCAGCGACCTGCGCCCACGCGAGGACGCCGAGGTCGCGCCGGCGAGGCTTCCGGCGGAGGGCCGCCACGGCAACCAGGACTATGGCGACAGTTAGGGCCGCGTTGATAAGCCGGTTGCCGAACTCGATCCAGGCGTGGTACTGCAGGGGCGCTACCACACTGGCCGAGGTGCAGCTCGGCCAGTCGAGGCAACCCAGGCCCGACCCGGTCAAGCGGACTGCGCCCCCGCTCACGATCGTGAGGGCCAATGCCCAGACCAACCCGGCGGCGCTGCGGCGCAGGAAGGCTGGCGAGGCGGTCAGCGCCCACAGGCGCACTGGCCACAGGCGCACCGGCCCCAGGCGCACTGGCCCCAGGCGCGAGGGCTCCGAGCGCGCCGATGGCGGGGCCGACAACGACAAGGGGCGGGACTGTAGACCCGGGGAGGCGAGGCACGGGCTCCGGGCTGGCCTGCGGTGCCCGCTGGCCAGTGAAGGGTGCATCGGGCTCGGCGGGCTCGGCGTCGCAGGCATCTATAACGATGCTAGGGCCGCCGGCCTGGGTCGTGGGAGGGCCAGGCCCGCACCAGGCCCCGGTCCCGGCCCGGTCCCTGCTGCCTGGTCGCCGCACGCCCTACTCGGCGCGCCCCATCCTGGCCCCACCGCGGGGCCCGCTTTGTCCACAGCACCGGCAACCTCGTAAGCTTTGTTCGAAGTGGTAAGCAGCCCCGGTGCTCTCAGCGTAAGTCCCGCACGCCCGTCGCCCAGTGCCATCAGCCGGGCGGGTGCCTTCGTCGCCCTCACCAAGCCCCGGATCATCGAGCTGCTCCTGGTCACAACCGTGCCCACCATGGTGGTGGCCGCCAGGGGTTGGCCCTCGACGGGGCTGCTCGTCGCCACGTTGGTGGGCGGCACCCTGTCCGCCGGAGGGGCCAACGCGGCGAACATGTACATCGACCGCGACATCGACGCGCTCATGCGCCGCACCTCCCACCGCCCGATCGTGACCGGGGCGGTGAGCGCCGGCGCTGCGCTCGCTTTCGCCATCGGGCTGGAAGCAGTCGCCTTCGTGGTCCTCTGGCTGGCGGTGAACCCGCTGTCGGCGGCATTGGCACTTTCGGCCGCCCTGTTCTATGTTTTCGTCTACACGGCTCTACTCAAGCGGGCTTCCCCCCAGAACATCGTGATCGGCGGCGCAGCCGGCGCGGTACCCGTGCTCGTCGGCTGGGCGGCGGTGAGAGGCAGCCTCGCCTGGGCGCCGGCGGTCCTCTTCGCCCTCGTCGTGCTATGGACCCCCCCGCACTTCTGGGCGCTCGCCATCCGCTACCGCGACGACTACGCCAAGGCCCACGTCCCCATGATGCCGGTCGTGCAGAGCATCGGCCGCACCAGCTGGCAGATCCTGGCCTACTCGCTGGCTACCGTAGGTGCCTCGGCGGTCTTTGGCGTGGTGGCCGACATGCACTGGCTCTACTGGGCGACGGCTGTGGTGGCGGGCGGGGTCTTCGTCGTGCTGAGCGTTCGCCTTGTCACCTCAGGTACCGCGGCGATGGCGATGAAGGTGTTCCACTGGTCGATCACCTACCTGAGCCTGCTCTTCGTGGCCATGGCGCTGGACGTGGTGGTCCGCTAGCACCGTCCCCTCCGGCTGGCCCCGCTCCGGCTGGCCCCGCTCCGGCTGGCCCCGCTCCGGCTGGCCCCGCCATCCCATCCTGCCTACTCCCAGCGGAAGCTGAGCGCCGCCGCCACCGGCGCCAGGACCGCCCAACCGCCGAGCACCGCCCAGTCGTGCCCGGTCACCGCGGCCCCCGTGCCCATACTTGCCCGCAAGGCGCCGGCCAGAGCCGACGCCGGCAGCACCTCGGCCACGGCCCGCACCGCCCCGGGCAGGCGGGACAGGGGGAAGAGCATGCCCCCGAGCAACAGGAGGGCGAGCCACAGCCCGTTCGCCACCGCCAGCACGATGTCTGCGCGCAGCCGGCCGGCCATCAGCAGGCCGAGCCCGGCAAACCCGCACGTGGCCGCCACAGCGGCAGCCAGCGCGGCCAATGACAGCAGCGCCGGGCCGGGCCCCCCGGGGGCGGAGGCGCCGCTGGGACCGATGTGCCACCCAAGGGCGAAGCCGGCCCCGATGATGACGCCGGCCTGGAGCAACTCGACCAGGATCACCGACGCCAGCTTGGCGGTGACCAGCCGGGGGCGCCCGAGCGGGGTGGCGCCGAGGCGTTTGAGCACCTTGTACTCCCGTTCGAAGGCGGTGGCAATACCCAGGCTGACCATCCCGGTCGACATGATGGCCAGCGCCAATATCCCGGGCACGAGGTAGCTGAGGTCGTCGCTCGGGCGGGGGAGGACCTTGGTGAGCGACAGGAAGGCGAGCAGCCCGACCGGTATGGCAATGGTAAGCAGCAGCGACTCCCCTCGCCGGAGCGTCAACCTGGTCTCGGCTGCGGCTTGCGCCCACAGTGCTTTCAACGCCGGGCTTTCATCGCCGGGCTTTCATCGCCGGGCTTTCATCGCCGGGCAGCACCGTCGGCCTCGTCCGAGGCGGACAGGTCGACCCGGCCCTCTCGGGCGGCCGCCGCGTCGCGAGGGCCTGGAGCCGGGCTAGAGGGGCCACCTTGCCTCGTGAGGTTGGTGAGCCGCAGGTAAATGTCCTCCAGGGGCGCCCGGCCCGACCTCAAGCGGTCGAGAGGCAGGCCCTGCTCGGCGAGCCAGCCGGCGATGGCCGCCACCGTGGCCGGCTCACCCGCCGCGGCCGCCACGTAGTGGCCGGGCTCCTCCTCGCTAACGGCCACCCCCAAGCGGCGCTGCAGGCTAAGGGTGTCCACGCCGGCAGAGGTGGCCCAGCGCACCTCCTCCCCGCCCGCGCGGGCGGCGAGCTCGTCGAGCGTGCCCGAGGCCACCAGGCGGCCCTGGTCGATGACGAAGAGGCGGTCGGCCAGGCGCTCGGCTTCTTCCAGCTCATGGGTCGTCACCAGCACGCAGGCGCCGCTGTCTCGGAGCTCGGAGATGACACTGCGCATCACCAACCGGCCCTCGGGGTCGACACCAGCGGTCGGCTCGTCCAGGAAGGCCACCCGAGGCCGGCCGATGAGGGCAAGGGCGAGGGAGAGCCGTTGCTGCTCGCCGCCCGAAAGCCGGCGCCAAGGGGCCCGGGCCACCCGGGCCAGGCCGAGCAGCTCCAAGAGGCGCTCGGGCCGGTCGGGCGAAGGGTAGTAAGAGGCGAACAGGGCCAAGGCTTCCCGTGGGCCCATCGCGGGGTACACGCCACCTCGTTGGAGCATGATCCCTACGAGCGGAGAAAGGGAACGCTTGTTGGCAGCCGGGTCGTAACCGAGGACCCGCACCGTCCCGCCGGCAGGGCGCCGGTAGCCCTCGGCCACTTCCACGGTGCTGGTCTTGCCGGCGCCGTTCGGCCCGAGGAGGGCCACGACTTCACCGCCCTCCGCCACGAGGTCGAGCCCGTCCACGGCCACAAAGGAGCCGTACCGCACGCAAAGCGAACGGATGTCCACCGCGTGAAGTTCCCCTGCGGCCATGTTCCGACGGTACCGCCGCCCGGGTCGGAGGCCTGGGCCAGGCTTGGCCGGCAACCCCGCTCGACCCGCCCTGGGAGGCCGCTGCTGGCCGGGCCGTTCTCCTGCGGGTAGCTGTTAGCTTCGTCCGGGTGATCGACGTACGCCGGCTGAGGACGGACCGCGAGGCCACCAAGGCCGCCCTCGCCCGAAAGCGCGTGCCCGCCGGGGAAGTGGACCGAGCGGCAGCCCTCGACGCCGACAACCGCAAGCTCGCCGGCCGGGCCGAGGAACTTCGCGCCCGCATCCGGGTGCTCTCTAAGCAGGTGGGCGAGGCGATGCGCGAAAGGCGCAACGACCGAGCTGATGAGCTCCGGGAGCAGAGCCGGGGCCTGGGAACCGAACTGGCCGGTCTCGAGGCGCAAGCGGCCACCGTGGGAGCGCAGCTGCGGGACGCCATGTTGCGCCTGCCCAACCTGCCGAGCGACAAGGCACCCGACGGCACCTCCGAAGCCGACAACCTGGTGGTCCGCACGGTCGGTTGGGACGCAGCGCGGTACGGGCCGCACCAACGCGTCCCCCACTGGGAAATAGGTGACGAGCTGCAGATCCTGGATCTAGAGCGGGGGGCGAAGATATCGGGTTCGATGTTCCCGCTTTTTCGAGGGGCGGGAGCGACCTTGGCGCGCGCCCTTTGCCAGTTGGCCCTCGACACTAACTCCGACGCCTTCACCGAGGTGAGGCCCCCCTCGCTAGTGCGTACCCCGGTGCTGGAGGCGGTGGGCCAATTACCGAAGTTCGCCGACGATGCCTACCACCTCGAGCGCGACGACCTTTGGGCCATCCCCACCGCCGAGGTCCCGCTAACTTCGATGAGGGCCAACGAGGTCTTGGAGGAAGAAGAACTGCCCGTGCGCCTCATGGCATATACGCCGTGCTTCCGGCGCGAAGCGGGGGCGGCTGGCCGCGACACGAGGGGTTTGCTGCGGGTGCACGAGTTCGACAAGGTCGAGATCCTCGCCATCTGCACACGCGGCCAAGCAGCGGGGATCCACACCGAGCTCGTCGAGAGGGCCATCGCTCCTCTCGTGGCGGTCGGCTTGCCCTACCGCTTGGTCGACATTTGCACTGGTGACCTCGGCCAGTCGCAAGCCCGCCAATTCGACGTCGAGGTTTACGCTCCGGGCTGCGATATGTGGTTGGAAGTCTCGTCGATATCGTGGTTCAGCGATTACCAGGCCCGCCGGGCAGGGATACGGTACCGCCCGTCGGGAGCCGGGGCAAACCAGACTTGCGATACCCTTAACGGTTCTGCCCTCGCGGTGCCGCGGGTTTGGGCCGCGATAGTGGAGACCTTCCGCCGGCCGGACGGGTCCGTCGAGCTGCCCGCGTGCCTGCACCCGTATTTCCGTGGAGTTACTTCGATCACTGCTAGCCTGGGGCGCCAGGGATTGCGGAAGGCCGGGCAGTGATAGAGGTTCGCCACCTGAGCAAACGTTTCGGGGCCAAACTGGCCGTCGACGACTTGAGCTTCGAGGTCCAGCCTGGCGCGGTTACCGGTTTCCTCGGGCCAAACGGGGCCGGCAAGACGACCACGCTCCGCTTGATCGCCGGCCTCGCCCGTCCCGACCAGGGCACGGCGACCATAAACGGGATCTCCTACCAGGAACTGCCCGCCCCCATGCGCACGGTAGGCGCCTTGCTGGACGCAAAGTCCTACCATCCCGGCCGTTCGGCCCGGGACCACCTCCTGGCCCTCACCCTGGCGGGGCGCGTGCCCCTCCGCCGGGTCGACGAGGTACTCGGCCTGGTGGGCCTGAGCGACGTGGCGGGGCACAAAGCGGGCACGTTCTCCCTGGGGATGGCCCAGCGCCTGGGGATCGCCAGCGCCTTGTTGGGCGACCCGCCGGTCTTCCTTTTCGACGAGCCCGTCAACGGCCTCGACCCTGAGGGCATCTTGTGGGTCCGCACGCTCATGCAGTCCCTCGCCAGCCAAGGCCGGACCGTCTTCGTCTCCAGCCATCTCATGAGCGAGATGGCG
>JBOGGK010000118.1:0-4217 GCA_050744045.1 Acidimicrobiales bacterium
TCGCCTACCGCCAGCGGGCCCTGGCCGACTGCCTGGAGCACACCGCCGTCGTCGAGGCGCTCTACTCGATGGCGGTCGAGGCGGTCGACGCCGAAAAGGACGTCTGGGGCCTTTACCGGGCCTCGCCCCGGGCGGTGCTGAGCCGCGCCCTGCGGGTGGTGGAGCTGTTCGTCGGTTACCTGAAGCGGCTGCGCCACCTCAGCGACGAGCACGCCGACGAGTTCTCGTCGGACGGTTTCTCCCGCTTTTTCAAGATGACCTCCGACGAGCTGGACGACGATTATTTCGCCGCGGTCGAAACCGACCTGGGCCGGCTCCACTTCCGAGGCGGCATGCTGGTCAGCGCCGGGCTCGGCCCCGGCAACACCGCCACCGGGCTCGTGCTGCACCGCAAGTCGGGCCGAGGCTGGAAGCAAAGGGTGGCTTCGGTGCGGCGCTCGGGTGACACTTTCGAAGTTTCGACCCGCGACGACGCCGGCCTCCGGGTGCTGGAGGAGCTCGAAGTCCGCAGCATCAACGAGGTCGCCAACGCCTTGGCCCAGTCGGCCGAGCACATCCGCAGTTTCTTCACCGCGCTGAAAGCCGAGCTGGCGTTCTATATAGGGTGCATAAACCTGCGCCGCCGGCTTGCCGAGCTCGGCGAGCCTTGTTGCTTGCCTGGGCTCACCCCGCCGGGTGAACCGGTCCTGTCCACCGAGGGCCTCTACGACGCCGTCCTCGCCCTGCGCTCCGGCACCGAGGTCGTCGGCAACAACCTGAGCGCCGACGGGAAATCGCTCGTCGTCGTCACCGGGGCCAACCAGGGCGGCAAGTCCACGTTCCTGCGCAGCGCGGGCTTGGCCCAGCTTATGGCGCAAGCCGGCATGTTCGTCGCCGCCAGCCGCTTCCGGGCCAACGTCTGTGGCGGGGTGTTCACCCATTTCAAGCGGGAAGAGGACCCCAGCATGAAAAGCGGCAAGCTGGACGAGGAGCTGCGCCGGATGAGCACCATCGCCAACGCCATCGCTCCCGGTTGCCTGTTGCTCTGCAACGAGTCCTTCGCCTCCACCAACGAGAAAGAAGGCTCCGAGATCGCCCTCGAGGTCGTGAAGGCCATGACCGAGGCCGGCGTCAAGGTGTTCTTCGTCACCCACCTCTTCGAGCTGGCGGACCGGCTGCACTTGGAGGGCCACCCCACCTATCTGTTCCTGCGGGCGCCGAGGCAGGCCGGCCCCGAGCCGTTCAAGCTGGTCGAAGGTGCTCCGGAGCCGACCGCCTATGGCCAGGATCTCTACCGCCGGGCCTTCGAGGGCCACCCGTGACGGTCACAGGTGCCCGGTAGCATTGCCAGGTGCCCCCCTTCAAAGTCGTCTCGGAGTGGGACCCGGCAGGCGACCAGCCCCAGGCGATAGAGGCCCTGGCCGCCGGGGTCAGGCGGGGCGACCGCTTCCAGACCCTGCTCGGTATCACGGGCAGCGGCAAGAGCGCCACCATCGCTTGGACGATCGAGCAGGCCCAGCGGCCGACCCTCGTGATCGAGCCCAACAAGTCCCTCGCCGCCCAGTTCGCCAACGAGATGCGCGAGCTGTTCCCCACCAACAGGGTCGAGTACTTCGTCAGCTACTACGACTACTACCAGCCCGAGGCCTACATACCCTCGAGCGACACGTACATCGAAAAGGACAGCTCGATCAACGACGAGATCGACCGCCTGCGCCATTCCGCCACGTCGGCCCTCCTGACCCGCCGGGACGTGATCGTCGTGGCCTCGGTCTCATGCATCTACGGCCTCGGCTCCCCCGAGGAGTACTCCAAGAAGATCCTGGCCCTCACCGTGGGCACCGAGCACGACCAGCGCGCCATCCTCGCCCGCCTGGTCGACATGCAGTACGAGCGCAACGACGCCAACCTCGTCCGGGGCAAGTTCAGGGTAAGGGGCGACACCATCGAGGTGCACCCGGCCTACGAGGAGCACATCTTGCGGGTCGAGCTGTTCGGCGACGAGGTGGAGCGCATCTGCCGCGCCGACCCGGTCACCGGGGAGCTGCTCGGGGACGTCGACGAGGTCGTGCTTTTCCCCGCCACCCACTACGTGGCCGGCGACGAGCGCATGCGGAGCGCCATCGAGGGCATCGAGGTCGAGCTGGCCGAGCGCCTGTCGTGCTTCGAGAAGCAGGGCAAGCTGCTCGAAGCCCAGCGCCTGCGGATGCGCACCAGCTATGACCTCGAGATGCTCGCCGAGATCGGCAGCTGTTCGGGGATCGAAAATTACAGCCGCCACATCGACGGCCGCTCCCCGGGCGAGGCCCCTCACACCCTGCTCGACTTCTTCCCCAAGGACTACCTGATGGTCATAGACGAGTCCCACGTGGCCGTACCCCAGTTGCACGGCCAGTACCACGGGGACCGCTCCCGCAAGGAGACCCTGATCGAGCACGGTTTCCGGCTCCCGTCGGCGGCCGACAACCGGCCGCTTCGCTACGAGGAGCTGTTGGAGCGGGTCAACCAGTGCATCTTCATGTCGGCGACGCCGGCCGCCTACGAGATATCTGTCTCGGGACAGGTCGTGGAGCAGATCGTGCGCCCCACGGGCCTGATCGACCCCGAAGTGGTGGTGCGCCCGACCAAGGGCCAGATCGACGACCTTATGGCCGAGGCGGTCAAGCGGACGGCCGCCGGGGGGCGCGTGCTGGTGACCACGCTCACCAAGAAAATGGCCGAAGACCTTACCGACTACCTGCTGGAGCAGGGCCTCAGGGTGCGCTACCTGCACTCCAACGTGGAGACGCTCGAGCGCATCGAGATCCTCCGCGACCTGCGCCTGGGCGAGTTCGACGTGCTGGTCGGCATCAACCTGCTCCGGGAAGGCATCGACCTGCCCGAGGTCTCGCTGGTCGCCATCCTGGACGCCGACAAGGAGGGCTTCTTGCGCTCGGAGACCTCGCTCATCCAGACCATCGGCCGGGCGGCCCGAAACGTCGACGGGTCGGTCATCATGTACGCCGACGAGATGACCGACTCGATGCGCCGCGCCATATCCGAGACCCACCGCCGCCGAGCGCTCCAGCAGGACTACAACGCCGAGCACGGTATCAACCCCCAGACCGTCCGCCGGGCGGTGAGCGACATCCTGGTCATGCTGGGACGGGGCGGCAACGGCGCCGGCAGGGCGGCCACCGCCCCGGTGCCCGGTGCCGACCGGCGCAGCCGGCGCCACGACCGCGAGCGCTCGGAGCTGGCCAACATGCCCAGGGCCGACATGAGCCGGCTCATCGCCGCCCTCGAGGACGAGATGCACGACGCTTCCGCCGACCTGCGCTTCGAGTACGCCGCCCGCTTGCGCGACGAGATCGCCGACTTGAAAAAGGAGCTGAAGGGCCTGGCCGAGATCGGCGTCGCCGTCAAGTAGCCCGTCCGCCAGCTCGGGTTGCGGACCGGGGCCGGCGGGCCGGCGCCCTAGCTGGTGCCGTGCCCTATGATCCCTAGTTGCGCTGCGCGAGCAGTCCGCTCGTGGAGGTCCCCGCGACGCACCCAACCCGACGAAACGTTGAGCCCATAACCCGAGCGGGCGGCTGCCGCCCCTCCCATGGGCTCCCCGGGAGGCCCCTAATGACGCCGCCGCCGCACCGCCGGGCGGCCCTAGCCACCGTCGCCGCCATCGCGTCGCTCGCCGCCACCAGCCTCCTGGCGGCCGGCGGGCCGCTCGGGCCCCGCTCGGCAAGCGCTTCTGCGACCTCTGCCTCTGCTCCTGCGACCTCTGCCTCGCCGGCGGCGCGGCACGTGCCTCCGGTGGGCCCGGCCTTGGCCCTCTCGCTCCGTCCCCGCGACGGAGCGCTGCCCTTCTCCGGCGCCAAGCCGCTGCCGGCGGCATGGCCCCGTTCTCGGCCCCTCGAAGCCGCCCGCGAGCCGGCGTCGCGCTCCTCCCAGGCGCCGCTCACGCACGTCCCGCTCACCCACGTCCCGCTCGTATCGACGAACTGGTCGGGGTACATAGACACGGGCAAGGCCGCCGACTTCACCGAGGTGAGCGGGAGCTGGACCGTCCCTTCGGTCCGGCCGGCTATTCGTGCAGCTGGGTGGGCATCGACGGGGTGCACACCGACGACCTCCTCCAAGCCGGCACCGAACAGGACTGGAGCCCCCAGGGGGTGGTCTACTACGCGTGGTACGAGCTCGTGCCGACCGGCTCTTTCTACCTGGGAGCGGTCTACCCGGGGGACCACATCTCCGTGGTGCTC
>JBOGGK010000119.1:0-6376 GCA_050744045.1 Acidimicrobiales bacterium
GGGTCCAGCCCGGTGGTGGGCTCGTCCAGGAACAGCACCCGAGGACGCCCGATCAGGCTGGCCGCGAGGTCGAGGCGGCGCAGCATGCCGCCGGAATAGGTCTTGGCCGGCCGGCCGGCGGCGTCGCTAAGGTCGAAGCGTCCCAACAGCTCACGGGCGCGCTGGCGCGCCACGGCTTTGCCCAAGTGGTAGAGGCGGCCCGACATTTCCAGGTTCTCGAACCCAGTGAGGTCCGACGCGATCGCCGTCGCCTGGCCGGCCAGACCGATCACTCGCCGCACCGCAGCCGGGTGGTGGGCGACGTCGAAACCGCACACCGAGGCCCGCCCTCCGCTCGGGGGCAGGAGCGTCGTCAGTATGCGCACCGCCGTCGTCTTGCCCGCCCCGTTCGGCCCCAACAGGCCGAGCACCTTGCCCTCGGGGACCGAGAAATCGACGCCGCGGAGCGCCTCCACGCGACCGAAGTGTTTCCAGAGGCCTTCGACTTCTACGATCACCAACCTTCTCCCGCGTCACCCTCTGCCAGTTGGCCACCCGCGGGGGCCTCGTCAACCCCCTCGATGCAGCGCCGCAGGCGCATATCCCAACTGAGGTAGTCCATGAAGACCCAGCTGCGGCGGTGGATCGTGCACGGCCCGTAGGCCTGGAGCGCCATCTTGTGGCGCCAGCACGGGTAGCCCTTGTTGTCCCTGAACGCATATTGCGGGAAGTTGGGGGCCACCGCCCTCATGTGCCGGTCCCGCACCACCTTGGCGAGCATGGAAGCGGCCGCAATAGAAAGGCAGTATGCGTCGCCGCGCACGATCCTGACCGTGTTGCCGGTGCCGGCAAAGTCCCACTTTCCGTCTATCAACACCAAGTCCGGCGAGACCCCGAGGCCCGCCAAAGCCCGGCGGGCAGCCCTGCGTTGGGCCTCCGCCATCCCCAGCGTGTCGCACTCCACCTGGCTCGCCTCGCCCACGGCCCATGCCGAGCACCACGCCGCCACCCGGTCGAAGAGGAGCTCCCGGCGCTCTTCGGGCAACATCTTGGAGTCGCGCACACCGTAGACCCGGCGTCCCCGGGGGAGCAGCGCCGCCCCCACCATGAGCGGGCCAGCCCAGGCCCCCCGGCCGACCTCGTCCATGCCGACGACGACCTCGTGGCCGGCGGCCCACGCTTCCCGCTCGAACGCCAATGTCGGTGCAGTCCCGTAGCGGGCGCCGCGGCCTATCATGTCGCCGGTCAGCGCAGCAGTGCTATCTGGTCGGCTTCCGAACCGTCCGGGGAACTGGCGAAGAAAGCTTCGGCCACTTCGCGGGCGAGCTCGGCCGTGGTCAGGCGCAGGCTGAGCGCGAGCACGTTGGCGTCGTTCCATCGGCGGGCGCCCCGTGCCGTCTCGGCGTCGGCGCAAAGCGCCGCTCTCACTCCGGGCACCTTGTTGGCGGCCATGGCCACTCCCGTGCCGGTGAAGCAGAACGCGACCCCGGCGTCGGCCCGGCCCTCGGCGATCGCTTGGCCGACGGCCTGGCCCGCCTCCGCCCAGCGCAGCGGGTCGGCGACCACTACGACCTCGTGACCGAGCTTGCCCAGGTCGGCCTTCAACTCCTGGGTGACCGGGGTCACCTCGTCGGTGGCGAAAGCTACTCGCATGGCTTCACGCTAGCAACCCCGCCGCCGCCAACCGGCCCCGGTCCGCAAAGTCGCCTGGCCCGTCCCGCTACCTATGATGGGCCCCGTGACCGCAGGCCCTCCCGCCGGCGCCGCCGTCGTCGTCCCCGTCAAGTCCTTCTCGCACGCCAAGACCCGGCTGGCGCCAGTCCTCAACGCCGAGGAGCGCTCGTCACTGGCGCGCCGCATGGCGCAAAGAGTCCTCGCCGCCGCCTGGCCCCTGCCGGCGATCGTCGTCTGCGACGACGCCGAGGTGGCCAGGTGGGCGCAGGACCTGGGAGCGAGGGCGCTCCCCCAACCGGGGCTCGGCTTGAACGGCGCCGTCAATGCCGCGTTCTCACAACTGGGTGAGGAAGGCTGGCAGCGTCTGGTTGTCGCCCACGGGGACCTACCCCTCGCCACCCACCTGGGCTGGCTGGCGGAACTGGAGGGCATCTCGTTGGTGCCCGACCGCCGCGAAGACGGGACCAATGTGATCAGCTTGCCTACCGGCTGCGGCTTCCGCTTTGCCTACGGCCCCGGGTCGTTCGCCCGCCACCAACAAGAGGCGGCGCGCACAGGGGTCGCCTGGCATGTCGTGCGGGACGCGGAACTGGCGTGGGACGTCGATTTCCCCGCCGACATGGCAGCGGTAGCACCCAGATAGGGGCGCTACCGCTGTAGTCGCTTACGGTTTGGGAGCGCTCAGCGCTTGGCGGCGGCCCGGCTCGACCGGGCCGGTGCCTTGGTAGCTCTGGTCGTCCTCGAGGCGGACGCCGACTTGGCGACGGTCCTTTTGGCGGGCGCCTTGGTGGTCGTGCCTTTGGCCGCTCGCGCCGTAGACTTCCTGGCCCCGGTAGCCTTGGAGGCCAACCGGGCTGAGGTCATCTTTGCCGCGCTCGACTTTGATGCCGACTTGGCGGCCGGGGCACTGGCCTTGCGGGTAGAGCGCTTGGCGGGCGCCGCCTTAGCGGAGCGCCCGGTCGAACGGCCCGAAGCCGCCTTGCTCGCACCGGCTGCCTTGCGCCCGGTCGTTTTGGTTGCCCTCGTGGCTCCGACCTTGGCCGGTGCCGACTTGGCGCCGGCGGCCTTGCGGGCCCTAGCCGGCGCCGCGGCACGAGCTTTGGAAACCCGGCCATTTGCCTTGGCGGTCGACTTGCTCGCACCCGCTTTGGCAGCTGCTGCCCTCCTCGACGCCGCCTTCTTGGCATTGAGATCTGCCTTGAAGCCGGCGGCAGGGCTGAAACGTATGCCCTTGGAAGCAGCGATCTTCACGGGCTGTCCCGTGCGCGGGTTGCGGCCTGTCCTCGCTTTGCGTGACGTCGGGTTGAAGCTGCCGAACCCGTAGATCGTCACCTTTGTGCCGGACCTGACTTGGTCGCCTATGGTCCCGACGAAGGCATCTACAGAGTCTTCGGCTTGACGTCTGGAGAGCCCGGTCGTACCGGCTATTTCTTCTACCAACTGAGATCGGTTCAACGCCACCTCCTGGGGCATGTCGGGGAAGTTGGGAAGTTTGCACTATCTAAGCACATCATCAAATACCGTTTCGAGCACTAAGTCAAGCATTTCGCGGTCTCGGCAGACAACTTCGGCATCCACGGCGCCCGACTGGAGCCTTTCCGGGCCAGAAAACAGCCGGTATCCGTGCGGATCTGTCAAGATGACGCCCTATGAGCACCTTTGGCGCACAACCGCCGCAACCCCCCGCACAGCCTGGCGCAGCACCGGGCATGGCACCGAGCGCCCCCGGGCGGCCCGTGCTCGCCGCCGAGTGGCAGCGCCTCGAAGAAGCCGACAATGACCAGGTGCCGTGGAGGAAATGGGGCCCCTACCTGGCCGAGCGAGCCTGGGGTACTGTCCGTGAAGACTATTCCGCCGGCGGTGACGCGTGGTCGTACTTCCCCTTCGAGCAAGCCGTTTCTCGGGCCTACCGCTGGAACGAGGACGGGATGGGCGGCATCTGTGACGAGGACCAGTCCGTCTGCCTCGCCCTCGCCTTGTGGAACGGCAAGGACCCCATCTTGAAGGAAAGGCCGTTCGGCCTCACCAACTCTCAGGGCAACCACGGCGAGGACGTGAAGGAATGCTGGTGGTACCTCGACGCCACACCCACTTCCAGCTGGCTGCAATGGCGTTACCACTACCCGCAGGACCGCTTCCCCTACGAGCAACTGAAGGCCGAGAACGCCCGCAGGGACCGCGACCAGCCGGAGTACGAGCTTGTGGACACCGGGATCTTCGACGGTGACCGCTACTTCGTCGTGACCGTGACATGGGCCAAGGCGGCCCCCGAAGACATCCTCTGGCTCATCGAAGTGCGCAACGCCGGGCCCGTCGCGGCAGCGCTGGACGTCCTGCCCACCTTGTGGTTTCGCAACCGTTGGAGCTGGGGCCCGGGCGTGCCACGGCCCTCGGTCTCCCTCGGCAACCCTGCGACGAGCACCGGTCCCGCGCCCGGAGGCTCCCCGGCCATCGGGCCGGCGCAGGTCCTCACCGTCGTTTGCGACGGCATCGGGCGGAGGATCCTGGCCGCCGGGGAGGGGCCAGGAGGCGTTGTGCCCGAAGCGTTGTTCTGCGACAACGACACCAACATGGGCAAACTGTGGGGAGTGCCCGGGCCGCGGTGGCCCAAGGATGCTATCTCCGACCACGTGGTCGACGGCACCGGCGCGGTCAACCCAGCGAGCACCGGCACCAAGGCAGCGCTGCGTTACCACCTGGCCCTGGGCCCCGGTGCTACGGCGCAGATCCGGCTGCGCTTTTGCCCCCAAGCGAGCCAAGTGCCCGACCTGGGCGAGGGTTTCGTCACGGTCTTGGAGCAGCGCAAGGCCGAAGCCGACGGGTACTTCGACAGCATCGTGCCTCCCAACGCCAGCGCCGAAGAAGGACGCGTCCTGCGCCAAGCGGCGGCAGGCATGCTGTGGTGCAAGCAGTTCTACCACTACGACGTGGCCCGCTGGTTGAAGGGCGACCCGGGCCAACCCGTGCCGCCGTCACAGCGGCTGCAGGGGCGCAACTCAGACTGGGCCCACGTTTCCAACCGCGAGGTCATCTCCATGCCGGACTCGTGGGAGTACCCGTGGTACGCCTCGTGGGACTTGGCGTTCCACGCCGTGGCCCTGGCCCACCTCGACCCGGCCTACGCCAAGAGCCAGCTCATCACGCTGGGCCGGGAGTGGTACATGCACCCCAACGGCCAGTTGCCCGCTTACGAATGGGACTTCGGCGACGTCAACCCCCCCGTCCAGGCGTGGTCGGCGATGGCCGTCTGGCGGATAGACCGCGCCCGGCGGGCGGCGCAAGGGCTGCCGCCCGACAACCAGTTCCTGGAGCGGATCTTCCACAAGATGCTCCTCAACTTCACCTGGTGGGTCAACCGCAAGGACGCCGAGGGCAACAACATCTTCGAGGGAGGCTTCCTCGGCTTGGACAACATCGGGCTGTTCGACCGGTCCCGCCCCCTGCCCGTGCCCGGCGTGCTCGAGCAGTCCGACGGGACGGCGTGGATGGCGATGTACTGCATCTCGCTGCTGGAAATGGCGCTGCGCCTGGCCGACAGCGACCCGACCTACGAGGACGTGGCCATCAAGTTCTACGAGCACTTCGCCTACATCGCCTCTGCCATGCACAGCCGCGGCCTGTGGGACGCCGACGACGGCTTCTTCTATGACGTGATGAGGTGGCCCGACGGTTCGTCGACCAAAGTCAAGGTGTGCTCGATGGTAGGTGTGGTGCCTCTGCTGGCCGTGACCACGCTGCACCCGGACCTGGCGGCCAAGCTACCCGAGTTCAGCCGGCGTGCCGAGTGGTTCGAGCGCAACAAGCCCGAACTAGCCGCATTCATCGCCCACACGCGGGTGCCGGGGACGGGCGACCGCCGCCTTCTCTCGGTGGTGGACGAGGAAGCTTTGGTGAGGGTCCTGCACCACGTGCTCGACCCCGACGAGCTGCTTTCTGGCTACGGGGTGCGCAGCCTCTCCCGCCACCACCGGGAGCAACCCTTTAGCCTGGAGGTGGGCGGCAACCATTGGAGCGTGGATTACGAACCCGCCGAGTCGACAACGGGCCTCTTCGGCGGCAACTCCAACTGGCGGGGCCCAGTCTGGTTCCCGCTCAATTTCCTGGTCATCGAGGCCCTCTACCGCTATGCAAGGTACTTCGACGAAGGTTTGAAAGTCGAGTACCCGGCCGGATCGGGCCGCCAGGCCACCTTGGCCGAAGTTGCCGCCGACCTTTCCAAGCGGCTTGTGTCGCTGTTCCTGCCCGGCCCGGACGGCCGCCGACCTGTGCACGGCGACAACGCCATCCTCCAAGATCACCCCGGATGGCGGGATCTGCTGTGGTTCCACGAGTACTTCAACGGCGACACCGGGGCGGGGTTGGGGGCGAGCCACCAGACCGGTTGGACGGGCCTCGTGATCCACTTGATCGCCGGCCGCCACGCCGTTCGCGACGGCCCGGGCCGGTAGCGGACGGCGCGCTAACCGGCAAGCCGCTAGTCCGACTGCGGACGGCATGCCAAGGCGGCCCGGGCCCGGCGCCCGGCCAGGCGCTGAGCTAGGCGCCCGGCAAGCGTGCGCCGCTGAGCACGGCGCCAGCGGCCACGACCCAACCGTCACCGAGGACCGAGAGGCCTTCGACTACGGCGCCCGGGCCGACCACGACGTTGCGCCCGAGAACGGACCGGCGCACGACGGCTCCCGCTCCCACCCGCCCCCCCTCCAGCACGACCGCCTCCTCGATC
>JBOGGK010000120.1:0-7404 GCA_050744045.1 Acidimicrobiales bacterium
CGGCGTAGGTCGGCTCCCAGATGTCGAGGTGTTGGCCGATTATGGCCCCGCCGGTGTCGTCGGCAGTGCGGGCTCCGACGCCGTCGATGTATACATGAGTGCCGAGGGGGACGACGCTCGGGTCGACGGCCACACTTTCTGGCCCGGCTATGGCTCCCGAGGCGGTGATGCCGGTCAGGTCGTAACACGTCACGAGGAAAGTCCCCAGGGACGTCCGAGCGGTTGAAGCCACATTGCTCGCCCGGCGGGCCTCTGCCTTTTGCTTTTCCTCTGCCTTTTGTTTTGTCCCCGCCTCTGGCGCGTGCGTGAGCCGGGGCCCCGGGGGCGGGGAGACGGACGTGCCCACCAGGTAGCCGTTGCCGTCAGAGCTGGGCACGATCGTGCTCGCCTCGACACCAGCCTTCGTCATTGGCGAGCCGAACCGGCCAGCGGCCCCGAAACGGTGCACTTCGCCGTCCCCACTGAGCAACCAGTAACCCCGGCCGGCGCGGGCAGCGGCGATCGAGGTCAGCCGCCGGCGTCCTTGGAGCCGGCTCAGGGCACCGAAAAATCTCGCTTCCCCGAAGCTGAAAACCCCGCCGCTCGCGGTCGCCAGCCAGTACCCCTTGCCACCGGGTGGGGTGGCGATGCCGATCACGGGCGAGCGTAGCCGTGAGCGGCCGAGGGAGCCGTGAAACCTGGCGTCGCCGAAGCTGTACACGCCGCCGCTCGAGGTCGCCAGCCAATAACCCTCCCCGTCGGGGGTGGGCACCATGCCGACCACGGGCGCGCCGGGAGGGTGCTTGCCGAGCGACCCATAGAAGTGGGCGTCGCCGGAGCTGAAGACATCGCCGTACTTGGAGGCCAACCAGTAGCCGTGGCCGCTCGGGGTAGACGCAATTGCGGCTGCGCCGCCGGGGAGGTGGGGATGGCCGGCCCGACGGGAGCGGTGCACGTCGCCGTAAGCGAAAACTCCCCCGTGAGCGTCGAGCGCCCAGTAGCCGTGCCCCTTGGGGGAGGCGGCGATGGCCACGAGCCTATGGCCGCCGGCACCGGGCGCGCCCAGGTAGCGCGCGTCGCCGAAAGCCGCCACTGAGCCGGCCCTACCCAAAGTACTCGGGTGGTCGGCGACCTTTCCGGCGTGGCGCATAGGGATTTTGGCGGGATGCACCGGGGAGGGACGGTAATGCGCCAAAGGCGCGAGGCTCGACGCCAGGTAGGCCGGCGGCACGGGCATGGCGAGGTGATAACGAGCGGTGCGGGCCCAGGCGAGAGGGGCCGGCGCGTAACGGCCGGGCGCTTCGGGCCCACCGGCGGTCCCCGGACCTGGCTCGCTGGCCCCGGCTCGGGCAGCAGCGCCACGCTCACCACTGCCGGCACGCTCACCACTGCCGGCACGCTCACGACTGCCAGCGCCGGCACCACCATCGCTGGCGCGCAGATCACCGGTGGCAGGCTCACTGCGGCCGATCTGCCTACCAGAGCTCACCGACCGGACGCCGGGCCGTTGGCCCTGGGCAACGGCTGTCGGGTTGACCGACGCTGCGGCGGTGGCCGGCCAGGCGGTACTGAAGGCCATGGCGGGCAAGGACAACGCCAGGAGGATCAGGCGGGAAGTGGGTAGAACACAATGCGAACTGCGCCTGTACCTGCCTCCGAAGGTCCGGCGGGGGGCGAAGTGGCGACCTCTCCGAAAGCGGCGGGACCACCTCCCGATAGGTTCGGGCAACGTGTGCAGGCCGGCCAAGATATGCGGGCCGGCGGATATTTTCGGGCCGGCCGATATATTCGGGCCGCCGGCGGCAGCGCGCGAATGCGCGCTTGGGTTGCTTCTTGCCAATGGGTATCTCCTTGGTCGCGCGCCAGCTACCGCGACGGGCCCGTTACCGGGGCGTGCCGAAAGCAGCAGCTGTGCACGTGCCCCGCCAACCCATAGTTCGGGACGGGACCTTAATCCAGGCGCGACGACCAGCCAGGGAAGCCCCGACTACTTGCCGAGAGGCTATTCGCTGAAGGCGAGCCTGAATGGCTGTGTTATCGCATAAATAGATTACGTGGCAGTTCCGCCCCAAGTCAAGCCTATTGTCCTATTTTGTATTCTGACCAGCAGTGATATGCGTTGTCAGCTCCATAATTGGCGTGACATCGGTCATAATGTGCGCGGCAACCCTCACAGAAAGTGGGCGCGCGTATTGTCGAAGTGGCCTGCAAACATATGTACGGGTTGCCGGAGAGCCTCGCTGGGGGGCCGCCTCAGCCGGTCAGCGGGGCGGGCAGGCGACCGCCCCGTTCGACCTTGGCCGCCCGGGGCCTGCTTCCCCGGCAATCCCGGCAGCCGCTGAACGCGGCGCGTCGCCCGCGCCGCTGCTCACCGTAGTGACCCTTGTCACTAACCGGCTATCACGGTCGCCCGAGCAACCAGCCTGCCCGTGGTCGTGGCCGTGGTCCCTGTCAACTGCGGCGGGCGCCTATCATTGAACCATGACCGAGGCCCGCGAAAACCTAGCAGACGAGGTCGGCGAGGCCCCCGCCGACCTTGACGGCCCCAGCGCGGTAGAGGTCGCCGAATCCTGGTTGGCCCAACTGTCCGACCAGATGGCTGTCCCTGCGTCAGACGTGCAGGACCACCTTCTCGACCTGTGGGGCGCCTTGGACGAGGGGCCGGCGCGGGCCGAGGTCGAGCGTTGGCTGACAGAGACGCTCCGGCGCAACTTGTACGCCGTTTCCGACATCAACGAGCGCCTCGAGACCCTGCTGCCGGCGGGCTAGGGCGGCGGGGCGGCGGCCAGGTCAGGCCGGTGCTCCGGGGCGGTTGGGGTAGGTAAGCGATCCCGGCTAGGCGAGGGCGGCGCGGCTCGACCACCGACCGTGGTCGTTGCGCAGGTCCAAGGGAAGGCCGAAGCAGCGGCTCAGGCCGTCGGCCGACAGCGCTGTGCCGATGGGGCCGGCCTCGAGCGCCCTGCCCGAGCGCATGAGGAGCGCGTGCGTGAAGCCGGTCGGCACCTCCTCGACGTGGTGCGTGACGAGCACGATCGGCGGCGCCACGGGAGAGCTGGCCAGGCCGCTCAGACGGGCGAGGAACCTCTCCCTGCCTCCCAGGTCCAGGCCGGCGCAGGGTTCGTCGAGGATGAGCAGCTCGGGCTCGGTCATCAGGGCTCGCGCCAGGAGCACCTGCTGGCGCTCACCCTCGGAGAGCTGGCCGAAGGGACGGTCAGCGATGTGCCCGAAGCCGGCGGACGCGAGGAGGGCCGCCGCCTGGTCCTGCTCCGAGGCGCTGTAGGAGTGCCACCAAGGCTCGAGCGCGCCGTGGCGGGCGGAGACGACCACCTCCCGGGCCAGGAGCCAGGGCAGCACCATGCGGGCGACGCTGGCCGAGACCAGGGCCAGGCGCTCCCGTAGGGAGCGGACGTCGGTCCGTCCCAGCCGCTCACCCAGGATTTCGACCGTGCCCCGGGTGGGATGGAGGTAACCGGACGCCAGTTGCATGAGCGTGGTCTTGCCACAACCGTTCGGCCCCAGCACGGCCCAGCGCTGCCCGCCGTCCACGCGCCAGGTGATGTCGTGCAGCACGGGGGCGGTACCCCTGTCCAAGTCGACGTGACAGAACTGCAGCAGCCCGCTGGCCATAGGACACGGAGCCTATTCGGGCCCCGGCGCGCCGGTCCCCCATCGGCTGGCCTGTTCAGCCGCGCCCACGCGACGATGGGTGGATGGCAGGTCTGTTGTCCGTCATCGACAGCGTGCTGGCGCCGGCGTTTGCGTCACTGGAGCCTGGCGCGCCCAGCGGCCTGCGGCCCTCGCAGCGGGCCGACTTCCAAGTAGACGGGGCCCTCGCCTTGGCCCGCTCCCTCGGGCGCCCGCCCCGCGAAGTGGCCGAGGAAGTATTGAAAAGGGCGGCCTCTCTCGGCTTGTACGACATCTGTGACGCCGCCGAGGTCGCCGGGCCGGGCTTTATCAACCTGACCGTCTCCACGGAGTTCCTGGCCCGTCAGCTGCTCGCCGCCCTGTCAGGGCCGGCACCGCTCGGGGTCGAGCGGGTGCTCCAGCCCCGCCGGGTCGTGGTCGACTACGGCGGCCCCAACGCCGCCAAGCAGATGCACGTCGGCCACCTGCGCTCGGCGATAATCGGCGACTCCATTGTGCGCCTGCTCGAACTGCGCGGCCACGAGGTATTGAGGGAGAACCATATAGGCGATTGGGGCGCCCCGTTTGGCATGCTTATCGAGCACCTGAACGACCTCGGGGAGCAGCGAGCGGCGCACGAGCTGGCCGTCGGTGACCTCGAGGCGTTCTACCAAGCGGCCCGCTCGGCCTACGACAACGACCCGGCCTTCGCCGGCCGCGCCCGGGCGCGTGTAGTCCTTCTGCAATCGGGAGAACCGGAGACGCTGCAGCTGTGGAAAAGCCTCGTACGCCGCAGCGTGGCGCATTTCGACGACGCCTTCAGGCGCCTCGGGACCAAGTTGACCAGCGACGACGTGGTGGGGGAGAGCCATTACAGCGCCGTGCTGCCCGAGGTTGTCGCCGAGCTCCAAAGTGCGGGCCTTTTGGTGGAGAGCGACGGCGCCTTGTGTGCTTTCCCGCCCGGCCACACCAACCGAGAAGGCACACCCTTACCTCTGATAATCCAGAACTCGGTGGGCGGTTATACTTATGCAGCGACCGACCTGGCGGCGGTAAGGGACCGTACCGGCCGCCTCGGCGCGACGTTGCTCGTGTACGTGGTGGGTTTCCCCCAAGCCGAGCACTTCGAGATGGTCTTCGCCACGGCGAGGTCAGCCGGCTGGCTACCCGAAGGGGCTGAGGCCGTGCACGTGGCTTTCGGCAACGTCCTCGGCCCGGACGGCAAGATGTTCAGGACCCGGCAGGGCGGGACCGTCAAGCTCTCCGGCTTGCTCGACGAAGCGATCAGCCGGGCAAAGGCTCTTATCGTGGCCCGGGCCGAGGGGCCTGGGCCGGCGGAGGAGGGTGCCGGTCCGGCGGCCGGGCCCCGGGCACCGGCGGCCGATCTGGACGAGGTCGCTCGTGCGGTGGGCATAGGGGCGGTCAAGTACGCTGACCTGTCCACCGACCGGGTGCGGGACTACCGCTTCGACTGGGACCGGATGCTGTCGTTCGACGGCAACACCGCGCCTTACATCCAGTACGCCCACGCTCGCATCTGCAGCGTCTTCCGGCGGGCGGGCGGCACCAGCCCCGGCACCGACGGGGCCCCCGCCGCCGACCCCCGCCGCATCTGCGCCCCGGGTGTTCCCGAGGAGCGCCAGCTCGCCAAGGCGCTGCTGGGTTTCCCCGATGCCATCGAGGCGAGCCTCCAAAGCTACAGCCCTCACAAATTGTGCGGTTACCTGTTCGAACTGGCCGGGACGTTCACGGACTTCTACGAGCATTGCCCGATCCTGCGAGCAGCCACCCCCGAGCTGCGATCTTCGCGCCTGGCGCTGTCGGCCGTGACCGCGGCGGTGTTGGCCAAGGGACTGGAGCTCCTCGGGATCGAGGCCCCAGAGCGGATGTGACCCTGGGGCAGCCGTTTAGGCTCGGGCAGCCGTCTAGCCCCGGGGCGGCTGTGCGCTCGGGCTACTCGGGCGGGCTCAAGGCATTGAGGCGGGCCTCGATGTCGCCTGTCACCCGTGGGAGCACGTCGAGAGCTGCCAGGTTGGAGTGCAATTGGCCCACGTTCGAGGCGCCGAGTATCACGGTGGAAACGTTGGGGTTGCGCAGGCACCAGGCGATCGCCAGCTGGGCCATGCTGCACCCGGCGTCCTTGGCGATGGCCTCGAGCTCGCCCGCCTTGGCCGCCCTGGCCCGGTCGAGGATGCCCTCTTGCAGCCATTCGTACCCGGGCAGCGAAGCACGGCTGCCAGCGGGCACCCCGTCGCGGTACTTTCCGGTCAGCAGCCCGCTCGCCAGCGGGCTCCACGACGTCACCCCGATGCCCAGGTCTTCGTAGATGCGGGCGTACTCCTTTTCGACGCGCTGGCGGGTGAGCAGGTTGTACTGAGGTTGCTCGGCCACGGGTTTGCGCAGGTGGTGGCGCTCAGCGATCTCCCAGGCCGCCCTGATGTCGCTCGCCGGCCATTCGGACGTCGCCCAGTAGAGGGCCTTCCCGGAGGCAATGATGTCGCTCATTGCCCAGACGGTCTCCTCGACGGGGGTGGCGGGGTCGGAACGATGGCAGAACAGGATGTCAACGAAGTCGAGGCCCATCCGCTCCAGCGAGCCCTCTACTGCTTGGAGGAGGTACTTGCGGTTGAGGGTGTTGCGCATGTTGACCTCGTCGGAGATGCCCCAATACAGCTTCGTCGACACGATGTAGCTGTGGCGGGGCCAGCCGAGCTCCGCCAAGGCTTTGCCCATTATCTGTTCGGACTTGCCGCCGGCGTACGACTCGGCGTTGTCAAAGAAGTTGACGCCGCCATCTCGTGCCGCTCGCAGGCACTCGACGGCCGCCTCTGTCCCGATCTGGTCCCCGAAAGTGACCCAGGACCCAAAACTGAGGGCACTTACCTGTAACCCCGACCTTCCCAAGCGGCGGTACTCCATGACTAGTTAGCTCCTTTGCACCGGACTGGTGGTAGGTGACGCCCAAGCCCAAACCTAGCGTGGCATCCGCGGGCCGAGCATCCGTGGGCCGGGGAGACTGGGCACGGGGACACCGAATGAGGTTGGGCCGATCACCTTTTATGGGCGTAGGTGAGCCGGTAGGCTCCGACCGGGTGCCGCGGGGAAGGCCGGCAAAATGCTGTCACCCGGGCGGCGCTTGGCGCTGGCCATACGCCGTGCTACCTTGGCGCTCCGAGGGTGCGGCATCGGCAGAGCGAGCAGTTCCCTCCCGGTGAAGGCCGGTGGCCCGTGGACGACGAGTGAGGAGCGCCCGGTAGGCCGGGGAAGAAGGGAAATTGAACGTGGCAACTGGTACCGTCAAGTGGTTCAGCTCTGAAAAGGGCTACGGCTTCATATCCCAGGAAGGTGGGCCGGACGTCTTCGTGCATTACAAGGCGATCCAGGGACAGGGCTACCGGACGCTGGAGGAAAACGAGCCCGTCGAGTTCGAAGTGCAGGAGGGCTCCAAGGGCCCCCAGGCCGTGAACGTCGCGCGGATGGCTATGCGGGCGAGCGAGTAGAGCGCCCCCTCCCACGGGCGCCCCGCACCACCGCATGGCTACTCGGGCGAGCGAGCGGGTAAGTAGCCGCGCTCGGCCCTAGCGGGAGTTTCCTGGCTAGCCGCTTTCGTCGCCTGACCACCCTCCGCGAAGAACTTTCAAAAAAGGCCCACTACCAGCGCGTTTGTCCTGGTCGATGCTTGCACTTCTGGCCTATAAGGTGTATTACCTAGAATGTGCCATCCATCATCGGGAAGAGGCAAGGTAACAAGACGTACTACTACTTGGTCGAGTCCGCCCGGGTAGGGGGCAAGCCCCGCAT
>JBOGGK010000121.1:0-3015 GCA_050744045.1 Acidimicrobiales bacterium
GCGCCGGGCCCGACGACGCCGCTCAGCGCGGGTGCCCTCGTTTGAGCCCAGCAGGCCAGTTTGGTGAGCCGCGCCGGCCGGGAGGGCGGGCCCTTGACGTGGTCTCGTTCGGCTCGGTTTTCTTGGAAGTGGTCTTCGGCGGCTTCGACCGCCTGCCCGGTCCCGGAGAAGAGCTCTTCGTAGAACCGTTTGCTTTTTCTCTGGGCGGTGCGGTCACCTCGGCCACCGCGGCGCGCCAAGCCGGGGCCGCCGTCGGCCTGGCCAGCGTGCTCGGCGACGACCTCGGTTCCCGGCTGCTCACTGAGCACTGCGCCAGAGTAGGTGTCGACCTCAGCCTCTCGGAAACGGTGAGCGGGCCGACGGCAGGGATAACAGTGGTGCTCAACTTCGACGGCGACAGGGCATTTATCACCCACATGCCGTCGCTCTCGCCAGGAGCGCCGAAGTGCGAGCACTGGGCCCGGGTGCTCGAGCAAGAACAGCCGGCGTGGTGCTACCTCCACGCCGGCCCCCAGGTGGTGGGCCTGCTGCGCCGGGCCCGGGAGCTGGGCACCCGGGTCGCCGTCGACGTCAACCTGGAAGAGGTGGCCGAGTTCCCCGCCGTAGTGGTGGAGTGTGCCCGCCTGGCAGGCGTCTTCGTCCCGAACGAGACCGAGCTCGTGCGCTTGACAGGCTCGCCCGGGCTGGAAGAGGCCATCTCCGTGGCCGCGTCGTGGTGCCCTCTGGTGGTCGTCAAGCGGGGCGCAAAGGGCGCTGTGGCGGTGGAGAAGGGCGTAGCCACCGAGGTCAGCGAAGGCCTCCTGGACGTGGTGGTAAAGGACCGGACCGGTGCCGGCGACGCTTTCGCTGGGGCGACGATCGCCTCGCTGGCCAAGGGGGCGGGCCTGGTGGAGGCGGTGGGCGCGGGCAATGCCGCTGGGTCGGAGGCGGTGGCCCGCTTGGGGGCAGCCGGGCCGCTCCCGGTTTGAACGCAGGGTGTTAATGGGCGAGAAAAGCGTTTTAGGAAAGTAAAGGAGCTGGCAGCTATGAAACTGGCAATATTGGGCGGCGGTGGGGTGCGCATGCCCGCTTTCGTGCGCGCGCTGCTATCGGCCGAAGCCAAAGTCTTCGACGAGATCAGCCTGTTCGAACCGGACGCCGCCCGGCGCCAGACCACCGGGCGGCTGGCCGTGGAGCTCGCCCGGGCCCTCGGCAGCCCCGGAGTGGTGACCCTCACGAGCGAGGTCGAAGAAGCCTTTACGGGCTGCGATTTTGTGTTCTCGGCCATACGGGTGGGGGGCGACCAAGGGCGGGTCATCGACGAGCAAGTGGCCCTGGAGCGGGGCCTGGTGGGCCAGGAGACGACGGGGCCGGGCGGGGCGGCGATGGCCCTGCGCACCATCCCGGTCGTGCTTTCCTACTGCGAGGCACTCGCCCGTTGCTCCCCTCGGGCGGTGCTCGTCAATTTCACCAACCCGGCAGGCGTCATCACCCAGGCGATCTCCTCGTACGGAGCGGGAGTACGGGCGGTGGGGGTGTGCGACACGCCGGGCGGCACCGTGGCGCGCCTGGCGGCGTTCCTGGGCGCCGAGCTGGCGACGGTGTCGTCGCTATATTCGGGCCTCAACCACCTCGGGTGGATCTCCTCGGTGCGGGTGGAGGGGGAAGAACGCTTGGGCGAGCTGCTCGCGCGCTACGAGGACTTGCAGCGCTTCGACCACCGCTTCGCCGCTTTCGACCCCGACATGGTGCGCCGGGTGGGAGCGGTACCCACCGAGTACGTCTTTTATTACTACGACCCCCGCCGCTACGTGGAGGGCGTCGCCCGGGCCGGTACCAGCCGGGGCCAGGACGTGCTGCGCCTCAACGAGGAGCTGCTCTCGGGCATTGTCCGGGCCTTTGACAAGGGCGACGTGGAGGACGCCTGGTCGGCCTACTCGCTGCTCATGGGGGTCCGCCACGATACTTACATGCGCACCGACACAGAGGGCGCCAGCCGCCAGGCAGAGGCGCGCTCCCGCCGGGTCGCCGCCGGCCCCGAACTGCTCGGGAAGGCTGAGATCGGGGGCTACGAAGGGGTGGCGCTACGCGTGATCGGCGGACTTTCGTCCCGGCAGCCCGCGCGGGTGATCGTGAACACGCCCAACGGGACGAGCATGCCCTGGCTCGACCCCGACGACGTGGTCGAGGTGCCCGCCCTGGTCGATGGTGGCGGCTTGCACCCGCTGGCCGCCGGCGAATTGCCAAGTTCGGCCAGGGGCCTCGTCGCCCAGGTGAAAGAGTACGAACGCACCCTGGTGGAAGCGGCGGTGACCGGTGACGCCGCGCTGGCCGAGCTCGCCCTGTCCCTCCACCCCCTCGTCCCGGGGCTGAGCGCCGCCCGGGAGCTGCTCGGCGAGTACCGCCGGCGCCACGGCAAGTACCTCGAGTACCTGCGCTGACCCACGGGCGGGGCCGCCCGTGGTCGACGTCGGGGCCTACTGGGCGGGGGTCGGGCCGGGGGCACCGAAGGGGAAGGGGTTCCCGAAGGTCGTTGTGGCGGCCGGGCTCGTCGTGGTGGTCGCGGCCGGGTTGGTGGTCGTCGTCGCCCCGGGTGGGCTAGTCGTAGTGGTGCCTGGTGGCGGGTTGGTGGTAGTGGTCGGGCCGGGGGGGCGGGGCGGCCGGCGGCGGTGCCTCGGTCTCGTAGTGGAAGTAGTTGCCGCTGGGGCCGGGGTGGTCGTGGTCGTCGTGGTGGCAGGCGCGCTCGTAGTCGTCGTTGTGCTCGACGTCGTGGTGCCGGTCGTGGCCGGCGTGGCCGGTGGGTGGGTCGTGGTCGTCGGCTTGCGGGTAGTCGAGGTGGTCCGTGCCGGATGCGCCGTCGTGGTCGTGGCCGACCCGGCCGTGGTCGTGGTCGACCTATCGGTGGTGGACGTGGTCCGCCTCGACGTCGCCGTGGTGGGCGTCGAGGTCCGACTGGTCGTGGCCGAGGTCGGACCGTCCGTGGTCGAGGTCGTGCGCCTGGGCCCGTGCCCGGTAGTGGACGGCGCGGTAGTGGAC
>JBOGGK010000122.1:0-1668 GCA_050744045.1 Acidimicrobiales bacterium
GGCGTACCTGGCGGCGAACGAGTCGCCACCACCAGCTTCGACGCGCTGCTGCACGTCGCGGCGGTACGCCGCGAGCCCTAGCTCGCCCAGGACGTCGGCATAGCGGACCGGGTCCACCTCGCAGACGTCCTGGTCGTCGAAGCGGAACCGGACCATCCAGCCGGCCAGCTTGATCGGATCCGCATTGCCGGCGTCACACGCCCGGGCATGCAGGTCGAGTAGCTCACGAGCCAGGTCGCCGATCAACCCGTCGGAGTCGTCCGCCTTGAGGATCACCTTGACGACGTGCCCGATCGACCGCTGGATCAGCAACACCAGCTCGGCGCTGGGCGACGAGCCGACTGCCTCGCTGATCGCCTCCACGACGGGCCTTGCCTGCATCGCCCGACGGCCGAGTTCGTCGCGCTGACCGAGCGGGCGGTCGGGCATGTCGTGAGGGTGATCCTCAAGGCGGACGACTCCGATGGGCTGATCGGCGACCTGGCGCGTGAGCTGCTCGACCTGCATGCGCGGGCGTGCGACGCCGGCAATGCGGATCCGATCAAGCTGGCCCGCTGGATGGTCCGGTTCCGCCTCGATGACCAGGACTTCTTCGAGGTGGACCGGGTCCGCTACGCCGACGCCCTGGGCGATCTCGGGCTCGCGGCCTACCGCCGTGAGGTGACCCAGCGGGTCGAAGGAGGTAGTGGCGACTCGTTCGCCGCCAAGTACGCCCAGTAGCGCTTGGCCGTGCTCGACGGCGACGCGGAGGCGCTCGTCGGGCTGCTGGGCGGTGACCTGAGCCGCCCGTACCAGTTCATCAGGGTCGCCGAGGCCATGGCGGAGCTGGGCCGCGACGACGACGTCCTGTCCTGGGCCACTCGTGGGATCGCCGAGCCCAGCGGCTGGCAGGTCGCCCAGCTCTACGAGCTCGCCGCCGGGGTCTACACCCGCCGGGGAGAGGACCAAGAGGTGCTCCGACTGCACCGGCAGGAACACCAGTCGATACCCTCGTCATCGACGTACAGCCTCCTCTGCTCTGCGGCCGAGGCCTGCGGGGTGTGGCCGACAGGGCGCCCAGCGGCCCGAGCGGTGTTGGCCGAGCACGATCTCGGTGGCCTGGTCGACGTGCTGCTCTCCGACGGCGAGCCGGAGGCTGCCTGGCACGTCCCCGAAACCCATCCCGACTGGGATCCGGGACCGCAGCGGTGGATGCGCTTGGCCGAAGCACGAGAAGCGTCTGCGCCGGGCGATGCGGTCGACGTCTACTTGCGCCTGGCGGACCTCCAGCTCGAGACGACAGGAAAGGCGGCATACGTGCGAGCGGTGGCAATCCTGAAGAAAGCGGCTCAGGCGGCGCGAGCGGCGCATCGCCAGGGTGCGTTCGCCGAGCACCTGGCAGCGTTGCGGGAGACGCACCGGCGGCGGCCCACCTTCATCGCCGTCCTCGACAAGGCTCGGCTGGGGTGAGGTAGTAGTTGGCAGAACTTGTCGGAGCAGCGGCCGCCGCCGGGTGCAGGGTTCCAGCCGGCGGGGCGGGCCGGTTCAGCTGGCGATGACGACGCGGGCCCGTTCGGCCCGGAGCATCTCGAACGGCGTGACGTAGCGCACGCCGACACCGAGACAGGCGTTGGGGATCTTGATCTTCTTTGTGGAGTGGGCGACGACCTCGTGGGTGACCACCACGTG
>JBOGGK010000123.1:0-4615 GCA_050744045.1 Acidimicrobiales bacterium
GACCTGGTCCTCGTAGCGGCTCCCTGGGATCTCCATGCCGCCCGATGAGTTGAGTTCTATGGCGCCAGCAGTGTTCGAGGGCTGGCCCTGGCCGTCGCCCCAGCCGTCGTCCAAGAACAGGTTGTCCAGGTACTGGGCGTTGTAGCCGGTCTCGTTGGCGACGCTGGTGTCGGCGTCGTGGTAGAAATAATTGCCCTCCACCAGGGCCCCGGTGTTGCCGTTGTCGAACCACACCTGGGCGCCGTAGGGCCCGTCCACGAAAGAGTTGTCCACGATGTCGGCGTTGAGGGTCCCCCACCATTTGCCGCCCCCGCTGCACCCGCAGCCCGGGTCGGGGCGGTAGTTGGAGGCGTAGACCTCGTTATGAGAGAAGTCGTCGTCGGTGCCGAACAGGTTGACGGCGTACACGCCCATGCGGGCGAAGCAGTTGTACTCGATCGTGCCCTCGTTGCCCCCGTAGACGCCGACGCCCACGGCGTTGCCGTAACCGTCGTGGATGTCGTCGTGCTCTATGGTCCAACCTGACCCCGTGTATATGGTGCCCGTCGTGTTGTGGGTGTCGTGGGTGATGTCCAGGTAGTCGACGGTCACGTCACCGGCCAGGTTGTCGTAGTACACAGGGGTGCTGGCCGTCACCGAGCTGTCCAGGGGCCCGGCGAGGCTGAGGGTGTAGCCGCTCTGGTCACCTGATACAGAGCGCACCTGGTAGCTGGTAGTGCCGACCACGACCTGCTCCCAAGGCAGCACAGGCGCGATGGACGACCCCAGGCTGAGCGTGGTGGCCCCTTGGGCTGCAGCCGCCGAGGCTCTAGCCAGGGGGGGCACGTACTCGCTATACCAGTAAGGGTTGGCGGTCGCGCTCTCGGACCGGCTGAGGGCGCTCTGGAGCGTCACCGTGGTGCCCGAGACAGCCTGCACTGCGTAGTGCGTGCCGTCGGGGAAATTGACCCTCGAGCCGTGACCGAGACCGGCGGCGCTGCTGACGTGCAACTGGTTGGCCCCTGTCACGGCCGCCGCTGACAGCGTGCCTGTGCCGCCCTCGTAAGCGTACGTGTCGTTCTGGGCGCTGATGCCCGCCGCCTGGTCCCCGTCGTTGAAGACGGGCTCGGGGTAGCCCGGCGCCGACCCGCCTACGAACTCGTCCCCGCTCAGCGCGCCGAAGCCGAGCGTGCCGTAGCTGCCCCCCTCGAAGAAAAACAGCTCGGGCCTGAGCGGCAAGTCATAACCGGGCACGTTGACGTCGCTGCCTGGCTTGTAGATGGTGACGGCCCTTGCCGAGGCTGGTTCCGAAGCGAGGTATGCCGGCAGTGGGGGCAGGCGCGCGCCCCGGTGGAGCAATGACTCGTAGCGCCGGACGCTGTAGTGGCCAGCACGCCCCCTGTAGGTGTAGGGGCTGGTCAGGTATTTGGCAGCTCTATTCGTGCAGATTTGGTAGCCCTTGCCCGGCACGTGGTACGAGGTTTGCACAAGGTGGCGGGGACGGGCTCGGGCGGCAGGCGCAGTGACCGTCCGGTGCACCCCCTCGGCCCTGGCACCACTCGCCGAGCAGCCTGCGAGGTTGCCAAGAACCATGGCGGCAACGGCCACGGCCGTGTAGGGCAACCTCATCCCGTGCTGCAGGTCCCGGAAAGTCACGAGTCATAGAAGGGACGTGACAGGACCCGCGACCGCTGGTTGCTTAGCTCCATTACTCGTCGTCGGCCCACAGCCGCGTCCCCGGAGGCATCGCCGATGCCGGCGATCCTAGCGAGCGAGCGACGCCTGTGTCCAGGCTCGGGGGCGAGCGCTGACTGGTCGAGGCAGCTAAGCGGACGAGCCGGCGTCCTGGCCCCAGTAGGCCTGCCACTGGGGGAGCGTGAGCAGCCCGCAGGCATTGCCGCCCCCACCGCTGCCGCTCCAGCTCAAGGCGCCACCGCTCCAACTGACCGGGCAGGCGGCCTGCTGGGTGTAGGCCTGGAAGGCCCAGGGCCCCGCGTAGGTGTTGTCCTCGAAGATGTCGTCATAGGGCTTTTCGCCGTTGGAGGGGGCCTGGTACTCCCCGCTGCCGAGCAGCGGGCTGCCCGGTAAGTTGAGGTTGGCCAACGAGCCGGCGAGGCCGCCGTCGGACATCATCGCGTTGGAGAGCGCGGCGTCGCTCCAGGGCCTGGCGTCGGCGCCCGGGTACTGGTAGCCGGTTATCACCTCCCCGCAGTTCCCGCTCGGGCCGGTGGTGCAGGGGTCCTCTTGGCCCCAGGTGCCCCCACCCCCTGGGTACGCTGCCGCGTTGAACTGGGCGGCGTCGAGATAGAACGTGTTGGCCTCAACGGTGATGTCGCGGTCCTCCCACATGCAGCCGTCGTAGTAGCTGTAATCGGTCCCGTCGGACAGGGCGGGCGCCATCGGGGACGTGGGCGAAGCAGTGGCGGTCGCGTAGTAGGGGCAGGTCCCCGTGTCGTCTACGGCCGTGCCTGTGCCCAAGGTCACCGAAGTACCGCCACCTGGGCACGTCGCTGGGCTGGAGCAGATCGCGGGCGTCGTCACCACGTCCGCGGTGGCGGTGCCGGGGTAGTTGCAGGCCCCGCTGCCGTTGCCGCTCCCGGCCTCACCCGGGCACGAGACCCCGGTCACCTGGTAGGGCTGCACGGCCATCAGCGTGCCGGTCAGGCTGCCGGCGCCCGAGACCCACGAGACCCCGGTGAACGAGGTCGCCGTCGTCCCTGTGTAAGCCAAGACGGCGCCGGTCGAGAGGGGCCAGCTCCCGTCGCTCGTGTTGGCGACCAACTGTCCCGAGGGCGGGAAGCCGGCAGTCGAGGCCACGGTGACCGCCGTCGCCGGGCTCGCCCCCGCGCCCGCCCCGCCGGTGAAGGTCGTGACATCGGTCGCCTGGCTCGTAGCCGTCTGCTGCGCTGGCCCGTCCGTCGCCGCGTCAGGCGCGTCTCCCTGGAAGCCGATGTAGTCGTCAAGGGGAGGGACGTCTTCGAGCACGAGGGGGTTGGACGCCGTCCCGCAGGGATCGCTCAGCGAGCAGGTGGCCCCCTGGGCCACGGTCGCCAGCGGTTGGCCGAAAGACGAGTCGTGGTAATGGTCGAAGTAGGGGTCGGTGTGGGGGAAGCCGCCCGAGCAGTACGGCGCGCTCCCGTCCCCTGCCTCCTCGCCCGAGTTGAGGCAGCTCCGGCCGCTAGCTCCCCAGATATCTATGGCCTCCAGGTCGTTGTCGAAGATATTGCCCTTGACGAGCACTTGGCCGTTGTAACGGCTGCCCGGGATGTCCCAACCTCCCGAGTCGTTGAGCGAGATGCCGGTGGAGACGTCCTCGAACAGGTTGTCCAAGTACTCCGAGTTGTAGCCCGTCTCGTTGCCGACGCCACTGTGGGCCAGGTCGTAGAAATAATTGCCTTCCACCAGCATCCCCGTGTTGCCGTTGTCGAACCACACGCACGCCGAGTAGCGCTCGTCGGTGAAGGCGTCGTCGACCACGTCATTGTTGGTGCTCCCCCACCACTTGCCGCAACCCGACTGCCCGTTGCCGGACAGGTCGGGCTGGTAGGGGGTCTCGTCTACCTGGTTGTAGTCGAAGACGGTCCCCGTCCCCCCGCCGTTCAGGGCGTACTCTCCCATGCGGGCGAAGCAGTTGTACTCGATTGTGTCGTAGCCCTGGCCGCCTCCGGTGTCGAGCGCCGTACCGTCCGCATTCGTGCTCTGAGCGTTGGCCCCTCCGGCGTAACCGTCGTGGACGTAGTCGTGCTCAACGGTCCAGTCGTTCCCGGTGTAAATTGTCCCCTGGGTACCCATGACGGAGTTGGCGATGTCCAGGTACTCGACGGTGACCCCTCCGGCGCCGGGCTCGTAGAACACCGGGGCCCCCGCGGGCACGCTGGCGGTGAGCGGAGAAGAAAGCATGAGGGTGTAACCGCTATCGCCGCCCGAGACGGAGGCTACGGTCACGCTTTGCGTGCTGGCGTTGCCAGCGCCGACTACCAGGGACTCGCCTTCGACCATAGGGATCTGGGAACGGGCCAGCGAAAGGCTAGGCGACCCAAGGCCTGACCCGGCCGCTGCCGAGCTGATGGCTCCCCCGAAGTCGTCGTCGTTGTCTGACCAAACGGTGGTGCCGGCGCTCTCGGCAGCTAATAGGGGTGACGACAGCTCGAGGGTGGTTGTCCCAGAGCCGGCAGCGACCTTGTAGGTGTCCAGCGTGCCGGCGTCGGCGAAGTACACGACGGACGCGCCCAGAGCGCTCGTGAGGCTGAGCGAGGTGGCTCCGGCCGGCGCGAGGGTCGCCAGGGTGGTGGCGCTGCCGGCGTAACGGTAGCCGTCCTGGCTGGCCGCTACTGCCTCTTGGCCTTGCCAGCCCTCGTCGAAGATCGGCTCCGCGTAATAGGTGCCCGCAGTGGTGGCTGCTCCCCCGATGTACTGGTCGCCCGAAAGCGCCTGCGCACCGAACAGGGAGTAAGCGCCCCCCTCGAAAAAGAACAGCTCCGGCTGTCCCGGGTGGTGGTACGAACCGAGGCTGACCGCTTGGCCGGGTGCGTAAATGGTTGCCACGCCGCCGCTCGCAGCGGCGAGGTAGGGCGGCAGGGGCGGGAGCGTGGTGCCGTACCCGGCCAACGCTTCGTACCCGGCCGCGGTATAACTC
>JBOGGK010000124.1:0-3604 GCA_050744045.1 Acidimicrobiales bacterium
CAATAGCGTGGGTAGGGCGGGCCCCATCGGCGGTAGCCCCACCCGTAGCACAGGGGCAAGATAATGATGAAAAGAAGGAACGCGAACCAGGCCCACCAGTACCAGTACATACCAACTCCTTTCGTTCGAAAGAGCCCGTCCCTGCGTTCGCTTTCCATTTGGATACCCGCGAAGGCCGGTTGCAACTCCTGGAACGGCGCGGGGTGGACGGGAGGCCATGGTGGGCCCGGGCCAGCGGGGCCGGGGCCAGGGGGGCCTTGGGCCCGACCTCTAGCCATGGCGGTCCGGGCCAGGTAGGCTGGCCAGTTAGACTGTAACCCTTTCAGGGTGGGAAATGGGAGCTCTGGGCATCGCTGGCGGACGGTACGCCAGGACGGTTCGGCGGGCAGTCGCCACCATCCTGGTGTCGGGCGGTGCCTGGGTGGCCGGGGCGTGGCCAGGGCCGGCGCCGGCGGCCGGCGCTTCAGCGGGTACGGGTGTGCTCGCTATGGCCTCGGCGGCTCGGGCCTCGGCGGCTCGGACCTCGGCGCTGACCATAAAGGTTTCCGGCCTCTACCGGGTCAGCCTGCCGGCGGGGGCCTGGGTGCCTGTGGCCGTCTCTGTCTTGGACCGCAACCTCCCGCTCGTACAGGGAGATGTGGTCTTGCGGTCCGCATCTTCGAGCGCCCCGTCGGGGGGAGGCTGCATGGCGAACGGGCCGACGACGTTCACCTGCCTCGGTTTCGGCTATACCTCGCCCTCTTCGTCGCAGCCTTTGGCACCTTCTGGCCACAAGCCGGCGACGGTGACTTACCGTTTGCCTGTCACCCTGGTAGCCGGGGCTGCCAAGAGGTTGGTCACCTACCTGAGGGTGGGTGCGGGCACCACGACCGTTGCCGCGTACTTCGAAAGCGGCCACGGGAAGGTCCTCGCCACGGCCCAGGCCCGCCTCGCAGCGGCCGGCGGCATCACCCAACCGGCGGTGATGGTGGTGACCGATGACCCGTCGGCTGTGAGCAGCCTGGCGACCTTGACCGCCCCGACTGGCGCCCGCGCCCAGGTGCAGTACCTGGCGCCCGCCGAACTGCCGTCGGTGGCCGCGGCCCTCGGTCCTTTTCGGGCGGTAGCGGTCGACCAAGCGGACATGAGCGCTCTGAGCGGTGCACAAGCCCGAGCCTTGGAGTCCTATGTCCAAGCGGGTGGCACCCTGGTCGTAAGTGGAGGGATCGACTGGCAGGAGACGGCGGCACCGTTACCTGCGTCCCTGCGCCCCGGGCGGCCCAGCGGCCCTGTGTCCTCCCTGCGCCTGCCCGGCCTGTCCCGCTTGTTGGGGGCGGCCCCTCTTAGCGGCAAGGTGGACGTGGCCCACTTGGAGCCGGCTCCGGGCAGCAATGCCACCTTGAGCCAGGGTGACAAGCCCTTGGTGTTGCAATCCGCCCGGGGCAACGGGCACGTGGTACTGTGCGCTTTCGACCCCGCCTCTCCGCCCCTCGTTGGGTGGGCAGGCGAAGGTCCCCTGCTCGAGCGGTTGTTCGCGCCCGCCTACCAGTCGGACTACTACGCGACGGGCTTACCCTACGGGGACCCGGGGGGCGTCTACCCGGTGGCGGCGGGCCAACTACCGCCCTCGATGGTGGGGTCGTTCGACGCGGAGTCCAATGCCGGCGCCTTGCTCGCCAGCCCAGCCTGGGCCGTCGACGACCTGTCGGGCTACCTGGGCGAGGTCCCGCCGGTCACCTCCCCGCCATCGGCCGTCGCCATCGGGCTCTTGCTCGGGGCCTACGTGGCGCTGGTCGGGCCGCTCTGTTTCTTCGTGCTCGGCCGGCTCAAGCGGAGGCAACTGGCCTGGGTGGTGGTCCCTTGCCTGGTTGCGCTGGTCGTCGGGGTCGCCGGGCTTACTTGGGACAACACCAAGAGGGCCTTGCTGGGCGAGGTAAGGGTCTCCCAGCTGGTCCCCGGTGGACATGTGGCGGAGGTGACCTCGCTCGGCCTTGTCCAGTTGCCCGAAGGGGGTTCCCGGACTGTGGAGCTGGCTCGCGCGTCGGGGCCAACTCTTATCGGCGCCCTCCCTCTGGGGCCCCCCGCCGGTGCCCTCGCGCCCCCCGCCGGCGCCTCCGCGCCCGTGACCTCCGCTGGTGCCCAACCGGGTGGCCTCGCTGGTGCACAGGAAGGAACCCCGGCTGGGAGCGGGGCCGAGCGGCCAGCGGCGCTCACGGTCAGCCCAGGTATTACCCCCGGGCGTACCGGGCTCACGATCGCCGGGCCCAAAGGCTCGGCCGGTGGGTGGCTGAGCAGCCGGCAAGTCCGTCTCGGGGGAACGGTCACCTCCCGGGTGTTCCGCTCCGGCGGGCAACTGCGGGGCACGGTCGTCAACCGGCTGCCGGTAAGCCTGACGGACACCCAAGTGGTGGCGGCTTCCGGCGAGGCGAGCCAGCAACTGGGCACCTTGGGGCCAGGTGCCTCGGCGACGCTCGACCTGACGGTGCAGCCCTACAGTTCCCCCACCGGCGAAGCCTTCGGCGCGCTCGCCCCGCTACCGCAGGCAAGCTTCCCGGGCCGGACGGTCGGCGCCGGCAGCGGGCCGGCCAACGGGGGAACGGGTACGGGGGCCTCTTCCTCGTCGCCCTCGTCGCCAACCCCGGCCGCGGCACTCGCATCGGCCCGGCAATTGCAGCTTCTCGAAACGCTCGCCGGGCTGGGTGCTGCCTACTCGGCCCAGGAAGGGGGGGCGCCCGCTCTCGTCGCGCTCGCCGGCGCGGGCCTGCTGCCCGCCGACGAGACCTCCGCCGTGAGGTCCGCCGGCGAGGTCGACCTCGTCGCTGTTCCCTTGGCGACGGGGGAGCCGGCCCAGGGCGCCCTCTCCGGCGTCCCTGGCGCGCTCGTCGGGGCCAGCGGGGTGACGGGGGACACGAGCTATGCCCTGACGACCAGTTCCTTGACTCTGACCAGGAACGGGTCGTTCGATTATGAGTTCCTTTTGCCCACCGGCCGCTGGGACCAACTGGTGCTTGACCTCGGCTCTTCCTCGGGAGCGGTGGACGGTCTCCAGGTTTCCGTGAGCGCCTACGACTACCAGAGCCGCACTTGGGAGCCTCTGAGCGCAACGTCCAGCTTCGGCGACACGGAGGCGGCCGTACCGAACCCTTCCCAGTACGTGGCCGGCGGCACCCTACAGGTCCGGCTCCGGGCGGCCACCAACGGAGTCGAGGTGTACGGCGGCTTCCCGACCCTTTCGGCGGCGCCGCTGCCGGGGACGTGACCGGAGGTCCTGCTCTCCCTCTGCTCTCTGGCCCTCCGCCCTCTGGCCCTCCACCCTCAGATCGGCGTCTCCTCGCCACTTTTAGTGTCGATCGCGCTGGCGCCCAGCACGGAGTCGTGCTCCGGGGGCGGGCTCTTTGCAGTTATTTACATCGACCGGCCCCTGACGTGGGCGGCGGCCCCGGCGCAGGGCCAACGCCGGCGCAGCGGCGGCGAAGGGTGGGGGTGGTTTTGACCGCACGTGGGCGTTCCCCACCCGGCAGGAGGGGAGCCGCGTGCAACCCTGTAGGTTTGGGCGGGAGAGCGATGTCGTCGGGGCAAACTTTTGTGATCGTGGGTGGGGGCCTGGCCGGCGCCCGGGCGGCCG
>JBOGGK010000125.1:0-3994 GCA_050744045.1 Acidimicrobiales bacterium
GCCATCGACGAGGCCGCGGTTGCCCGCGCCGGCCGGGGGGGCGGCCCGGGCGCCGGCGTGGCCGCCGCCGCTGCCCTCTTGGGCATCGCCTTGTAGGCCGTGGAGGGGGCATCGTAGGCCGGCGGCCCTAGAATGGTCAACATGCCGCTCCGGGGCGAGTACGAGCCCAGCCCATCGCAATGGGTGAGGGACCAAGTCGCGCAGTACGAGCGCTCCGGTGGGCAGAGCGCCAATACGCTGGGGGACACCGGCCTCCCCGTGGTAATCGTCACCACCCATGGGCACAAGTCGGGGAAGATCCGAAAGTTCCCCCTCATGAGGGTGGAGCACGGGGGCGAGTACGCTCTCGTCGCTTCCAAGGGAGGCGCCCCCGAGCACCCCCTGTGGTACCACAACCTGAAGGCGGACCCTGCGGTCATGGTCCAGGACGGGCCGGCCGCCTTTGATTACGAGGTCCGTGAGGTAAGCGGCCCGGAGCGCGAGCAGTGGTGGGACCGGGCGGTGGAGGCCTACCCTCCGTACGCCGAGTACCAGACCAAGACGACCCGCCAGATCCCGGTCTTCGTCGCCACCCGCCGGTCGTAGCTCCCGGCGCCTCGTCCCCGTGGCGCCTCGTCCCCGTGGCGCCTCGTCGCCAGCGGCGCCTCGCCTCCGCGGCGCCAGCTTCTGCCCTCTGCGGCACCGGTGGCCGCCCGTCACGGTGGGAAGGGCCTGCGGCCAGAGCGGCCCGCTCCGTATCATTGGCCAGATGCCGACCGTTGACCCCTCGCCCTCGCCTCCCCCCGTGCCCGGTCCCGTTTCGGTCACGTTGCCAGACGGTTCGCGACGCCAACTCCCGGCCGGGTCGACCGGGGCCGACCTCGCCGCCGCGATCGGCCCCCGCCTGGCCGAGGCCGCGATCGCCATGGTGGTCGACGGGGCGGAACGGGACCTGGGCGCGCCCCTCCCCGACGGCGCCGCGGTGATCGTGGTGACGCCGGCGTCCCCCGAAGGCCGGGGCATCCTGCGCCACTCCACCGCCCACGTGATGGCCCAGGCGGTGACCCGGCTGTGGCCGGGGGCCCGCTACGCCATCGGCCCTGCCATAGAGGACGGCTTTTACTACGATTTCGAGCTCCCCGAGGGGTCGCACTTCGCGGACGAGGACCTTCCCCGTATAGAGGCCGAAATGCGAGAGGTCATGGCCGAGGACCAGCTTTTTGTGCGCGAGGAGCACTCCTTCGCCGAAGGCCTCGAGGTCTTTTCCGACCAGCCCTACAAGCGCGAGATCATCGAGGGCGCCGCCGGGGGCGCCGGGACCAAGCGGGCCGAGGACTTGGCTGAAGCCGCAGGGGAAGGCACCGGCGGTGTCAGCACCTACCGCAACCTCCGCTCGGGGGCGGCCAACCTACCCGGCTCGCCCGTCGCCGCTTCCACCGGGCCCCTCGCTTCGCTACCCGGGTCACCGGTGAGGGCAGCTGCGGTTGAGGGCGATTTCGTCGACCTGTGCCGAGGCCCGCACGTGCCTACGACGGGACGGCTCGGCCACTTCAAATTGACCAAGCTGGCGGCCGCATATTGGCGGGGCGACGAGCACCGGCCCCAACTGCAGCGCATCTACGGGACGGCTTGGGAGTCCGAGGCGGCCCTGGCGGGGCACCTGGAACGCCTGGCCGAAGCCGAACGGCGGGACCACCGGCGCCTGGGGGCAGAACTGGACCTGTTCCATTTCCCGCCCGAGGTCGGCCCCGGCTTGGCGGTATTCCACCCCAAGGGCGCCTTGGTGCGCAAGATAATGGAGGACTATTCCCGCCAGGAGCATGAGCGGGGCGGATACCAGTTCGTCTTCACCCCCCACATCGCCAAGTCGACCTTGTTCGAGATCTCGGGCCACCTGGCCTGGTACGCCGAGAGCATGTACCCGCCCATGGAGCTGGAGGGGGCCACGTACTACCCCAAGCCGATGAACTGCCCGATGCATATCCTCGTGTACAAGAGCCGCCAGCGTTCTTACCGCGAGCTCCCGCTACGGTTGTTCGAACTGGGCACGGTCTACCGCTTCGAGAGGTCCGGGGTGCTGAACGGGCTCCTGCGGGCGAGGGGCTTCGCCCAGGACGACAGCCACATCTTCTGCGCCCGAGACCAGCTGGAAGGCGAACTGGTCAGCCTGCTGGCTTTCGTGCTGCGGGTCCTGCGGCGTTTCGGGCTCACCGAGTTCGAGGCGGAACTGTCGACGCGGCCCGAGAAGTACATCGGGGCGGTCGAGGACTGGGACCGGGCTACCGATGCCCTGCACGGCGCCCTCGACCTAGCCGGGCTCCCCTACCGAGTGGCGGAGGGAGAGGGGGCGTTCTATGCCCCGAAGGTCGACGTCCATGTGCGTGACGCCATCGGCCGGCGCTGGCAGGTGTCCACGATCCAGGTGGACCTCCAGGAGCCCCAGCGCTTCGAGATGGACTACGTCGGCGCCGACAATTCCCGCCACTGCCCTTACATGGTGCACCGGGCGCTTTTTGGTTCTGTGGAGCGCTTCTTCGCCATCCTCCTGGAGCACTACGCGGGTGCCTTCCCTACCTGGTTGGCGCCTGTGCAGGCCCAAGTCCTCGCCGTGCGCGACGACCACGAGGCTTACGCCGCCTCGGTGGTGGAGGCCTTGAAAGCGGCGGGCCTGCGGGCCGAGAGCGTGCCTGCGGACGAGCCGCTCGGGGCGAGGGTGCGCAGGGGCAAGCTGGAGAAGGTCCCGTACGTCCTCGTCGTTGGTGACGACGACGTCGCCGCGGGGACGGTCGGGGTCAACGCACGCGGGTCGGACCGGCCCGAGCGCGGCGTAGCCTTGGCCCAGCTCGTCGGGCGGTTGGTGGACGAGACGGCTGGTTGAGGTGCCTGAGCAGTGAGCAGCCTGGACCATCTCTGGGCCGGCTGGCGTTCTGGCTTCGTCGCCGCTTCGACCGGTGCCCCCGACGGGAGCGGGCGGGGCCCGTGCCTGTTCTGCAACATCCTGGCGAGCGGTCTCGCCGACGAGGAGGCCAGGATCGTGTGGCGCCACCCCGCCGGACGGGTGGTGGCCATGCTCAACGCTTACCCCTACGCGAGCGGGCATGTCTTGGCCATGCCCGTCCGGCACGTGGCCGAGGTCGAAGACCTCTCCTCCGAGGAGGCGGCCGACCTGTGGCAGGCGGTGACCTCGGCGGTGCGGGCGCTGAAAGCCGCTTACGGGCCGGACGGGGTGAATATGGGCGCCAACCTGGGGCGCGCCGCCGGCGCCGGGGTGCCGGGCCATTTCCATATGCACGTGCTGCCTCGTTGGGTAGGCGATAGCAACTTCATGACCGCGGTGGCGGACGCCCGGGTGCTCCCGGAGCCCCTCTCCGAGAGCGCCAGCAAGCTGAGGAAGGCCTGGCCGGACTAACTGCCGCGCCCCGGCACCTTGCCGGTCCCGCCACCGCCCTGATTGGAACGAGCGCTCCGGTAGCGTGGGCGGGGCGGCCCGCGGCAGAGGGAGCCCTGAAGGACCTGCAAAGGAGTGGTAGCGCTGCGCGCTGGGTGGCGAAAAAAACTGGTATCGGTGGCCGGCGACGGCGCCGGCGGGCGGCAGGACAACTACAAGTGGGTGGCCCTGGCCAACACCACGTTCGGCGTCGTCATGGCGACGATCGACTCGTCGATCATGCTGATCGCCCTGCCCGACATCTTCAAGGGCATCCACTTGGACCCGCTGCTGCCGGGCAACAGTTTCTACTTGCTCTGGATGATCCTGTCGTTCCTGGTGGTGAGCAGCGTGCTGGTCGTGTCCCTCGGGCGCCTGGGCGACATGTTCGGCCGGGTCAAGATGTACAACCTCGGCTTCGCCGTCTACACCTTGAGCTCGGTGGTGTTGACCGTGGACTGGATGCAGGGCCAGGCGGGGGCGATGTACCTCGTGATCGGGCGGATCTTCCAGGGTGTCGGTGCCGCCTTCCTGATCGCCAACTCGAGCGCCATCCTGACCGATGCCTTCCCCGAGGACCAGCGCGGC
>JBOGGK010000126.1:0-3299 GCA_050744045.1 Acidimicrobiales bacterium
CCCCGGACGCTCCCGGCTGAGCGGGGCCCCGCCCGGGCACCCGTTTGGGCAGCACGGGCGCGGCCCGGCCCGAGCCGGTGCTCAGTGATTCGTGGTACTCCTCCTCCACGTTGACCGACCAGACGTCGTGGCAAGCGCCCATAAGGTTTTGCACCGTCAGCATGGCGGTGTACATGGAGTGGTCCTGGTTGTTGTAGCGGTGCATGCCATTGCGGCCCACGGGGTGGACGTTGGGCACGTTGGCCTCGAGCCACCGGCGCACGGTCTCCACGTTTTGCTTGTAGTCGGCATCGTAATAGGGGTACGCCTTGGGCATGCGCACCACGTAGCCGGCTTCGACCGTGGCCGGGTCGACCAGGCCGAGCGAGCCGAGCTCCCGCTTGCCCATTTCGACCAGCGCCTCGTTGCGCATCGACCAGAGCTCGTCGCCCTCGAAGACGAAGTACTCGAGGCCGAGACAAGCGCGGCCGTCCTTCACCATGTAGGGCGACCAACGGCCGAAGTTCTGTATCCGGCCCATCTTCACCGTGGGGTCGTGCACGTAGACCCAGTTGTCTGGGAAGCTGGCCGACTCGGGGACGACCAGGGCCACGGTGACATGGTCGCGGTAGTGCAGGCCGCCGGCCGCGGCCAGGATTTGGGGAGGAGCTGGGGGGTCGAGGGCCCTCACCAGCTCCGAGAGCGCCATGGACGAGATGACCGCACTGGCCGAGTGCTCGGTGGCCGCCCCGTCCGTCACCGAAACGACCGAGAACGCCCGGCCGTCCTGGTGGCGAATGCGCTCGACCGACGCCCGCATGAGGACCTTGGAGCCGGACGCCTCCACTTCGTCCCTGCAACGCTCCCACATCATCCCCGGGCCGAGGCGAGGGTACTCGAACTGGTCGATCAAGGTGGTTATCTCTCGCTGGCCCTGTTTGGGGAAGAGGGCGTTGCGGACCGCGTTGAAGAGGTTGAGGTTCTTGATCCTCTGGGCCGCCCAGTCCGCTTGCAACCGCGAGCCCGGGTAGCCCCACACCTTTTCGGTGTAGGTCTTGAAGAAGTGGTTATAGAGGCGCCACCCAAAACGAGCCGCCACCCACCCTTCGAACGTCGTCTGGTCCTGGGGGGGGTGCACCCGCGCCCACATGTAGGACATAGCGCAGCGCAGCGACTCGGCCACGCCCAGGTTGCGCAGCGCGTTGAACGGTTTCAGCGGGTAGTCGTAGTACTTGCCCTTGTAGTAGATGCGCGACAGGCGCGGCCTCAGCATCAGGTCCTCGCCGGGAAGGATCTCGTGCCAGAAATCCTCGACGGCCTTCACCTTGGTGAAAAACCGGTGCCCGCCGATATCGAAACGCCAGCCGTCTCGTTCCACCGTGCGTGAGATGCCGCCCACCTCGTCGTCTGCCTCCAGCACCGTGCAGGTCTTGCCCAGCCGGGCCAGTTCGTAGGCCGCGGTCAAGCCCGCTGGCCCGGCCCCGATGATGACGACGCTTTCGGCGCTGCCCGCGGCGCCCGCCCGCCCGGCTGCCACCCTCCCCGCGCTCGGATCGGGCCTGGACGGGCCGCCTCGCTCAGGGCCGTGAGCGGTCTCCCCCCCTCGGGGGGGGGCGGTGGGGACGGACGGGTTTGCAGCAGGCACAGCTTGCTCCTGGAAGACGCCGCCATCAGGGGCGGCGAGGTCGACCAACCATTGTGGCGCCAATCGGTCGCCGGGGCCAGACAGCCCGCCACCCGGGCACGTCTCAGCTCGGGAACACCGAGAGGTTCTCGCGCTCGTACTAGGTCTTCTGGGCATAGACGACGGTCGAACCACCCGGCAGGTACCAGCCGAGCCACGAGTCCAGGGCGCCGCAGTCGTTCCCTACGCCCGAGTAACCGTTCCGCCACACCAGCCACAGGCTGCGACCAGGGCTGAGCTCGGAATCGAGCTTAGAGGCGAAGCTCCCGACGTTGGTGTCCCGGATGAACGACAGGTAGTCCACCCAGTCGACCCTCTGGGGGCCGGTCATCCGGGGGAAGGTGAGCTCGGTCAGCCCCGGCACGCTGAGCAAGCGGTCGACCGCCGGGCCGAGCTGGTCGGGGCAGTACACGACCATGTCCCCGGGCCGCGCCAACCGGTTCAGGTCGGCCGCCACCTGGACGGCCTGCGTCCGGGGCTGCGAGTCCCACTGCTCGGCGGACAAGAGGCCGGCGACGCACGCCACCGCCAGCAGCCCAGCGGTGAACCGGCTGGCCCCGAACCTGGTCAGCCCGAGCGCGCAGAGCGCGATGAACAGCGGGAACACCGCCGCGATATAGCGCTGGTCGAACGCCGCTCCCGTGAGTGTCCCCACCCCCACCGCCAGGACCAGTGTGCCCGCCAGGAGCATCCCGATGAAGCGGCTGGCGGGCTGGGCCCTCAGTTCCAGTACGACACTGGACGCCCGGGCCCCGGGGCGAGCGAACACGGCCAGCACCAGCAGGGCGAAGAAGACGAGCTCGAGCACTTGGGACCACGGGCCCTGCCCCGCGAAGTAGCCCAGGACGGCGAGGATGCTCGACGGGCCGGGCGGGGCGCTCCAGGGCGTCCCGGTGTGGAGCAGTTGGAACACGAACACCGGCGACCAGGGAAGGAAGGTGGCGCCTCCCACGATCATGGCCTCCAGAGCCCTGCGGGCGGCGCCGGGGGCGACGGCGGGCTGGTGCCGGCCCTGCTTGGCTTCCGACCATGTCCGCCACAACAGCCACGCCGTTGCCACCCCCACCAGGTAGAGGTCCCAGTAGTGGGTGTACATGAGCACTGCGGTCAGGGCTCCCAGAGCCACGAGGCGGCGGCGGCTCGGCTCCTCCATAGCCCGGCACAGCGCCAGGTAGAAAAGGACGGCTTCCAGTGCCATGAGCGAGTACATACGGGCATAGGAGCCGTAGTAGATGGCCCAGGGGGAGCTTGCGCCGAGCAACAGGGCGGCCCACGCCGTCCGGCGGCCGCCGAGGCGTAGCCCGGCCAGCCACAAAAAAGGCAGTGTGGCCACTGAGAACAGCGATGAAAGCGCCCTTACCGCGAAGTCCCCTTGGCCGAAGGCGTCCATCCAGTAGTGGAGGACGAGGTAGTAGAGCGGCGGTGAGCCGTCTTGCACCAAGGCCCCGGGCATCTGGGTGAGCGGCAGCTTGGCGATGTTGACCGAGAGCGCCTCGTCGAGCCACAGCCCTGCAGGGGCCAGGAAGCGGGCTACCACCCCCGTGAGGACGACCAGGATGCCGAGGCCCACGCCGGCGCGCGCCAGCCCTCCCGCGGGCAGGCGCGGCAAGACCAGGGGCCCCTGCTCCCAGATCGG
>JBOGGK010000127.1:0-10094 GCA_050744045.1 Acidimicrobiales bacterium
GCAAAGGCGCTCAGCGACGACGCCACCTCCCCGGCGGGGTGGTCGACGTGCCAGCGGTAGCCGAGGCGGAGGAGCTTCTCGAAGCTGCGGTGGATCCCGTTGGCGAAGCTGCGTACGCAGCCTTCCCACTCGAGCCACCCGGCCACGCGGATGACGCCCTGCCCGGCCACGATGAGCACCGCGTAGGCGACGATCAACTGGCCGAAGCGCCGCCACAGTTCGGCCCCGGGCCGGAGGGTGGCGATGCGGTCGAGCACGTCGGCGAAGACCAGCGGGGTGGCCACGTCGGTGATGACAACGCCCACGACGAGGAAGGCGGCGCCAGCAACCAACCGGCGGCCGTAAGGGCGGGCCAGTTCGATGCCGTACGCGACCGTTTCCCGAGTTGACGCCGGTTCGACGTCGAGGTTGCTCATACCACCACCTGCACCCAGTGTGGACCTGGCGCCGCGTTGGGGCCAGCGAATAACGACTGGGGGCCGGACCGAGCCTACCCTGCGCCTGTGCGGCTGCGGGGCCGGCCCGGTGGGGCCGAGATCCGGCGACACCGAGGCCCCGGGGACCCCGCGGCCTCGGCGGCCTGCTGGCCTTTACAACTCTCCTGGGGCTTTGGGCGATCTCTCGCAAGCGGCGCCTGGCACCGATGAACTTGCGGCCAACAGCCGCCGTCTGTCAGCCTTTGCGGGGCTGCCCGCCCGCCCTGTCCGTCGCCGCCGAAGGGCGGCGAACCCAGCTGGCCACGGGAGTGCTCAACTGGTGGTCGGAATGGCGGAAGCAGCCACCTCGGCCAGTTCGGGTTCCTTGGCCGGTCCCGCTTCGGCAGCCAACTGAGCTTCCCCGTGGTTGCCCGTAGCCCAACGCCGGAGCTCCACGTGGGGGATCAGCCAGGTGGCGGCGAAGGCCAAGATGGCGACTGGCACGGCCACGAGGAACACGGTCTGGATGGTGGCGGCGTAGCCCCCGATGAACCCGTGCCGGGCGATGGCCGGCAGGTGGGCGAGGGCGGCCGGCGTCACGTTGGCACTAGAGAAGCCGGCCGGCAGGTGGGCCCCGTTCAAGTGAGAACGCAGGTTGCCTGCCAGCAGATTGGAGAATATGGCGCCGAAGATGGCCGTCCCGAACGACCCCCCGATAGAGCGGAAAAACGTCGCCCCCGAGGTCGCCACGCCGAGCTCTCGGTGAGGGACCGCGTTTTGCACCACTATGACCAGCACCTGCATCACCGCGCCGATCCCGAGGCCGAGCACGAGCATGTAGAGCGCCTCCAGGACGCCCGAGGTGCCGACGCCCATGAGCGACAGCAGGTACAAGCCGAGGGCGGTCATCGCCGAGCCGGCAATGGGGAACAAACGGTACTTCCCCGTGCGGGCTATGACCTGGCCCGAACCGATCGACATCACGAGCAGCCCGGCCATGAGCGGCAGCATCTGCACCCCAGACAACGTGGGCGATATCCCCTTCACCACCTGGAAGAAAGCGGGCAGGTAGGTGATGGCCCCGAACATGGCGAACCCGATGATGAAACCGACGACGCTTGTCACCGAGAAGGTGCGGTCCCTGAACAGGTGCAAGGGCAGCACAGGCTCGGGCGCGAACCGCTCCACGACGACGAACACCCCTACCAAAACGAGGCCGCCGACGCCGAGGGCGACCACAGCTGGCGACCCCCAGGCGTACCCAGAGCCGCCGCCCAAGCTCGTGAACAGGACGAGCCCGCTGGCCGCCAGGGTGAGCACAACCGCCCCGAGGTAGTCGATCACGTGGTGGACCCGAGCGAGGTGGCCCGGCACCTGGGCGGCCACGACGAGCAGGGCAACGATGCCGATGGGCACGTTCACGTAGAAGATCCACCGCCACGACAGGTCGTCGACGAAGACGCCGCCAAGGAGGGGGCCGACGATGCTCGCAACCCCGAAGACGGCGCCGAAGAGCCCCACATAACGGCCCCTTTCGCGGGGCGAGACGATGTCCCCCACGATGGCCTGGGCGCCCACCATCAACCCGCCGGCGCCGAGGCCCTGGAGCGCCCGGAAGGCTATCAGCTCGAACATCGTGTGGCTGAGACCGGAGAGCACCGAGCCCACCAGGAAGATGACGATGGCAGCCTGGAAGAACACCTTGCGGCCGTACTGGTCGCCGAGCTTGCCCCACAACGGGGTGGAAACGGTCGAGGCGAGGAGGTAGGCGGTTATCACCCAGGCGATGTGCGCCCCGCCGTTCAGGTCGCCGACGATCGTGGGCAGCGCCGTCGACACGATGGTCTGGTCGAGAGCGGCGAGGAGCATGCCCAACATCAGGGCGCCGATTATCACCAACACACGACGGTGGCTGAGCCCCGACAGGGCCTGGGCGGGCAACATCTCGACAGATCCGCCAGCACCGGTCGGGGATGCGCCTGAGCTCTTGCCGTTGGCAGCCGGGGGATTTTGCATGTTCACTTGACAGCCTCCGCTTTGCGTCCTTTATTCCCGAGGACGACGCCTCGCAGCTCCCAGTCGACGGGGAAGCCGTTGGTGAGAGCGGTAAAAGCAGCCCCCACAAGTGCGTCGAGGCTAATCGCGCCGCCGAGGTTGACCCAGATGGAAATGACCGCCCGCATCACGCCGACAGCGGTGCTGGCCAGCAGGACCGGGTAAGGGTCCCGGTCGGGATCGGTCCCGAGCCGCTCCGCCACGCCCGCGGCGACAGCCCGTTCGATCGTCGTCATGTGGGCGGCGCGTGCCGCACCCAGGTGGGGGTCGAGCTGGGCAGCCTTCATCAGCCGGAGCCAGCCGGCGGGCTCCCCGCCCAACTGTTCGAGCTCTTGGGAAAGTACCCTGGCCTCGCTCAGCAGGACCGAGCGCAGCGCTTCCAAAGGGCTCGCGGTCGCCGGCTCGTCCACCAGCTGGCGGCGCAGTGCCTCGGCCCGCTGCAGGTCAGCCCCGAGGATCGCCTCTTCCTTGGACGCGAAGTAGTTGAAGAACGTCCGCGGCGACACGTCGGCCGCTTCAGCGATGTCCTCCACGGTCACGTTGGAAAAGCCGCGCTCGGCTACGAGGTCGAGCGCTATGGTACGCAAGGCGCGCCGGGTGGCCAGCTTCTTGCGCTCCCGGAGAGAGGGGCTGCCGGGGAGCCCGTCGCCTTGGTGGTGGGTAAGAACCATCTTGCAGTTAGTATACCCTTGCAACCACTGCAGGGGTGCATTTAGTGCAAAAATCTTCTCTCTCACCCTACCGAGGCGAGGTGCCCGGCCGCGAGCGCCCCCGTGCCGTCGCCCCAGGCTAATCTTCAGCCGTAGGACCGTCCCGCGCTCGCGCTTCGCACCTGCCCACCGCTTTGACATCACTCGTCGGGCGAGGCCAGGAGATAAAAGAGGTGAACCGGTGCATTGGCCGGGCCCGCCTCGTCACCTTGTTGGGCCCGGGCGGCGTGGGCAAGACCCGCCTGGCCCTGGAGATTGCCTCCGGGGCCGAGGCCCAGGCCGGTGGCTACCCTGGCGAGGGCCGGGCCACCTATTGGGCGGACCTGGCCCCCGTCGGGGACGAGGAGCTGGTCGCCCTGGCCCTCGCTGAAGCGGTGGGGGCACGTGAGACGGGGGACCCGCTCGAGGCCCTGTGCCGCCAGCTCGGGGACGGTGAGGCGCTGCTCGTACTTGACAACTGCGAGCACCTCGTGCCGGCGCTGGCGCACGCCTGCCAAGCCGCGCTCCGAGCTTGCCCGGGCCTGCGAGTGCTGGCGACCAGCCGCGAGCCGCTCGGGGTGCCGGGGGAGGTCACCTGGCCGGTGTCGCCCCTGAAAGTGCCGGCGGAGGTACAGCCCGCCCACGGGGACCTCGCCCCCCTCGCCACCTGCGAGTCCGTCCAGCTCTTCGTCGAGCGGGCGCAAGCCGCCCTCCCCGCCTTCTTCCTCTCGGAGGACAACGCGGCGGCGGTAGCCCAGGTCGCCCGCCAGCTGGACGGCCTGCCCCTGGCTATCGAGCTCGCCGTCGGCAACCTGCGCGTGCTGTCGGTCGAGGAACTGGCCCGAAGCCTGGGAAGTTCCCTGAAGGTGCTCGTGGGCGGGCCGCGGACGCTCCCCTCGCGCCATCAGGCCCTCAGCGCGGCGCTCGAATGGAGCCACCGCCTGCTCGACCGAGAGGAACAGGAGCTGCTGCGTCGCCTGTCGGTCTTCGCCGGTGAGTTCTCCGTCGCCGCCGCATCCGAGGTAGCGGCGGGGGGCCTCCCGGGCGGAGCTTATGACCTGCTCAGGCGGCTGGTCGACAAGTCTTGGGTCGTGGCCGGCTCCGACGGGGGACAGGCTTGGTGCCGCCTGCTCGTCACCGTCCGCCAGTTTGCTCGTGAGCGGCTCGCTGCTGCCGCCGAGGAGGACGAGTACTGCACCGCCCATCTCCGCTGGTGCGTGCGACGCGCCCAGGAGGCCGAGCAGAAGTTGGAAGGGACCGCGCAGGCGACCGAACTTGCTCGCCTCGACCGGGAGATAAACGATCTGCGAGCTGGGCTGCACTTCGCTCGTGGCTCTGGTGACGCCGTCTCCGTCCTGCGGATCGCGAGCGCCTTGGCTCGCTTCTGGTACCTCCATGGCTACTACCGCGAGGGGCGCGAGTGGTTGGACTGGGCCGTGGTGAGCGGCCCCGGGGCACCGGCGCCGGTCCGGGCCAAGGCACTCCAGGCGAGCGGCCGGCTCGCCTTCCTCCAGTGCGACTATGCCGGAGCGGTCCGGCGCCTTTCCGCGGCGCTGCGGCTGTACGGAGATCTCGGTGACAACCGGGGCAGGTCAACCACCCTGCAGGTGCTCGGCAGCGTGGACCGTGAGCAGGGCAGGTACCAACAGGCCGAGCTGCACCACAGTGAGAGCAAGACCTTGTTCGAGGCTCTGGGGGACCGCTGGGGCGTGGCGAGCGCCTGGGGTTATCTCGGCTTTTCGGCCTGGCTCCAGGGAGATTTCGCCCACGCCGGCGAGCAATGCCGCACCGCCCTCGAGCAGTTCCAGCAACTGGGCGACGCCGAGGGGACGGCGTGGTCGTTGCTGAGCCTGGGCGTCGTGTCGCTCTACGAGGGCGACCTCGAGCGGGCCGAACAGCTCCTGGCCCGCAGCCGGCAGATCTCGGAGGAGATCGGCTTCAAGGAGGGGCAGGCCTGGTGCCTCAACCAACAAGGTGCTCTCGCCGTCCGCCGTCACGACCCTGGCGCCCGCGAACTGCTCTTGGCCAGCGCTGAGCTCCACCGGGAGCTCGGCGACCAATGGCGGCTCGCCAGCGTCCTCGAGGCCCTCGCTCGGGCGGTGCTGGAGAGCGACCCGCGCCGGACGGCGATGCTCCTGGGCGCCGCCGGCGCGGCACGCGAGCGCATCGGGACCCCTTTGCCACCCTGCGAAAGGCCGGAGCACACGGAGGCACTCGAGACCGCCCGGGCCGCGCTCGGGGACGCGGCCTGGGAACGGGCCTGGACCGAGGGGGCGTCGGTGGCGATAGACGACCTGATGTGCCCGTGGGCTGAACCACTCCCGGCCCAGGTACCCGCGCGACGGGCAGCGGGGGCACCTACGCCGCGCTCAGCGACCGCCGGTCAGGAAGAGCAGCGCGGTGGCGTCCTTGCGCTGCGCATAAGAGCCCTCGGTGGGGCCGAAGTGATGGCCGGCGGGAGGGTGCTCGGGCCCCGGGAGTGGGGTTACGCCAAGCCCCAAGAGCTGTTCTTTTTGCTCTGCAGTTCCCCTCCGAGGACCAAAGAGCAGCTGGGGGCGGAGCTGTGGCCCGACCTGGGCGAGCGCCAGCTCCGCAACGCCCTCCACAGCGCCTTGCGGGACATGCGCAAAGCGCTCGGTGACCGCGATTGGGTTGTGTTCTCCAGCGGCCGTTACAGTTTCAACCGCTCAAGACCCCACCGCTACGACGTCAGTGATTTCGAAAGCGCACTCGCAGCAGCTCGACGCCTGCCCGGTCCCGAGGCGCTCCCCCACCTCCAAAGAGCCCTCTCTGCCTACAGCGGCGACTTCCTCCCCTACCTGGGGGCGTGGGAATGGGCGGATAACCGCCGGCGGGAACTGCGCTCCAGCTACGAAATGGCTCTGGGTGCGACCGGCGCGGCCATGGTGCAGGCGGGCAGGCACCTTCAGGCCCTCCAGGTCTACGAGCGGGCCGTAGCCCACGAGCCCCTGAACGAAGCTTTCCATCGCGAGTTGATGAAATGCCTCTCCCGCCTCGGGCAGCCAGCGCGAGCCCTCCGCCACTACGAAGAGCTGGTCGACCTGCTCCACCGGGAGGTCGGGGCCAAGCCGGCACGTGAGACCGCTCAGCTGTACGACCAGCTGCGCGCCGGCACCTGAGCCTCCCCGCGCCTCACCCCGCATTTCCCCCAGCATCCCTGCGCCGCCCCCAGCGCGGGCCAGGACGCTGTCCTCGCTGCAACTCGAGCCACACAGAAAGGACAACCGATATGCCATCTCGTTCCTCCCACGACCACGCCATGGAGCTGCGCCAGGGCGCTCCCGAAGAGGCCCGCCCCGCCCCTTCCCTCTCCCAGCGCGCCTGCCGCGCGACCGCCCTCAGCTTCGCCCTGCTCTCCATGGGGGCTTTCCTGCCGGCGCAAGCAGCCCTCGCCGCCCCGGCGGGCCATCCCGCCACCAGGGGCCAGGCCGACGCAGTCACCAACGTGTCTGCCAGCTACAACTTCACCACGCTGGACGACCATGCCGACGCCACGTTCAACCAGTTGCTGGGCGTCAATGACTTCGGCGTCATAGCTGGCTATTTCGGCAGCGGTTCGCCCGCGGCCACCCACCCGAACAAGGGGTACCGGGTGGAGCCTTACAGCGGGGCCACGTTCGTGAGCGAGAACTATCCGGGGTCCCAGCAGACCCAGGTCACCGCCATCAACGACTGGGGCAACACAGTCGGTTTCTATGCGACCCCGGGCGGGGCCAATTACGGCTTCCTCGACGAATCCGGCGTCATGTCCAAGGTGGCGGATCCGATGACCAGCTCCAACCCACCGGTCAACCAGTTGCTCGGGCTGAACAACGAGGGTCAGGCGGTCGGTTTTTACAACGACGCCAAGGGCAACTCGCACGCCTACATCTGGGACCGCCATTCCAAGGAGTTCACCCCTGTCACCCCCCCTGGTGCCACCAGCGCCACCGCCACCGCGATCAACGACCACGGAGCGGTGGCCGGCTTTTTCACCCAAGCCGACGGCGACACCGCCGGGTTCATCGGCCAGCGCGGCCACTGGAAGGTGGTCCAGTTCCCTGGCTCCAAGAACACCCAGATCTTCGGCCTCAACGACCAGGGAAAGGCCGTCGGGACGTACGCGGCTGCTCACAACCAGACCCACGGGTTCATCTACAGCAATGGCGCCTCCACGACCCTCGACGACCCTAACGGCGTCGGGAGCACCGTGGTCAACGGGCTCAACAACATTGGCACCGTGGTGGGCTTCTACACAGACGCCAAGGGCGACACGGACGGCTTCGTCGCCAGCGCCCACGTCGTGGGCATCCCCACACCGTAGCGGGCCCCCTCCCGAAATGACCCCCAACGGGCCGCGACCGGGAGAGCCACGTGCTCGGCCCGGTCGCGGAGTACGGTCATCCCCGGCCGGCGCGGGCAGGCCGGGGCCTTACCCCCGCGAGGCCGGACCGGGTGGACCGGGTGGACCGGGCGAACCTGGACCGGGTGGACCGGGCGAGCCGGGCAGCCGAGGCCGGAACGCCCACCCCGGCCCGGTCGCCGAACCGGACTCGATCGCCCCGGCCCGAGCAGGGCGACCGTCCGAGGCGTTGGAGCTCGTTTGCCAGGCCCTGAGCGAAGGCGACCTGGAGGCGGCGGTATCCCTGTTCGAGCCGGCGGCGATGCTCCGCCTGACCGCCCGGGTCACCGCCCGGGAGGCCCCCGAGATCAGGAAAGTGCTCGCCGGGCTCATGAGGCCCCGGCTCCCTGTGCGGGTCAGCCTGACCAGCGAGCTGGTGAACGGTGAGCTCGCCCTGGTGTCGGCAGAGCGGGGTATTTCCGGGACCGCGATCGACGGCTCCCTCGTCGACGCCCGGGGGAACGGGGGAGCAGTGCTGCGCCGCCACCCTGAGATGGGTTGGCGGGTCGTGGCCGACGACTGGGCGCTGGCCGACTGGTCGAGCCCGACCAGGTGTTTGCTTCCGGAGCCGAGGGCAGTGCGCTCGGGCTCGGGGCCCGCGAGACTCGAGGCATGCCTTTCGCCGGCCCCGCCCACGCGCTCAGAGACGCCGCCATCCGCCTCGCCGCCATCGCCCAGGCCGGGCTGACCTACTCCCGGGACGACTTCGACCTCGACCGCTACCAGAAGATCCGGTCGCTCGCCATTGACGTGCTTGCAGGTCTCGCCGACATCCCGGCACCCGAGCTCCGCCTGGCGATGAGCTCCGAGGCGGGCTACCCGACCCCGAAGGTCGACGTCAGGGGTGCGGTGCTCGACGGCGACGAACGGATCCTCATGGTCCACGAGCGTGCCGACGGCCTGTGGTCCCTGCCTGGCGGCTGGGCGGACGCCGGCGACTCGCCCTCCGAGGCCGTGGTGCGGGAAGTGCTCGAGGAGACGGCGTGCGGGCCCGGGTGACAAAGGTGGTAGCCGTATGGGACCGGGACAGGCGGGGCCACACCCCGGCGCTGCCCGTCTCTGTGTACAAGGTGTTCTTCCTATGCCGTGCCGTCGGGCCCAACCAAGACCCTTCGACCCTGGAGACGACCGAGACGGGCTGGTTCGGCTTGGGCTCACTGCCCCCGTTGTCCCTCGATCGGGTCACCGAGGAGGAACTGAGCAGGGTCATAGCCCACTACCGGGACCCCAGCCTTCCCACCGAATGGGACTGAGCTACGATCGGGGACTGGACGTACCCGCGGGCGTAGCTCAATGGCAGAGCTCCAGCCTTCCAAGCTGGTGGTGCGGGTTCAATTCCCGTCGCCCGCTCCACTAAACGAGCAGCTCAGAGGCTTCGAGTTCGGTTACCCGCAATCCTTACCTAAGGCGCCGTGGGCGATCCGTACGCGAGGTCAGAGGCTACTTGCAAAAAGCATCCATATAGCGAAGATGGCCGAAATCAACCTGGCCGGCTCGCGGTGCAGGTTCGATCCCCGTCGTCCGTTCCGTATAATCAATCCAGCCCTTCCGATCCATCTAGCGAGCGTGTGGGCGAGGTCGAGGTCGACTGGTTCACCCGTGACACCTGGCAGGGTGGTGGGTAGAGTAGCTCCGGTAACCCGGCCAGCGGCTGATATTTCCCCCCGCGTAGCGGTGGTCATCACCCAGTCCGGGAGGTCCAACCGGCTCTCCTTTCGGTACCGGTGACCACCTCGGCCTAATTCGGTAGGCCCGACCTCAACAACCTGGCGCCCGCGCCCCCTCGCCGGCAGCCGGCCCGCCGATCTCCAGCCAGGACCGGTGCCACAACAAGCTGCAATTGCGGTCGCACGCCCCGTCGCCGCCCAGGGGTCGGCCGCGGCAACGGGCACCCTCCAGGACGTACCACTCTCCGCAAGGCTTCTTCCACCCAGGGATGTCACCCGAGGGCGATAGTTTACGCAGCACCGGGTACTCCTCGCCGACGTGCTCGGCCATCTCCTCCACGGAAAAGCTCATCCCGTCGAGACGCCCTTTGGCGTCCAGGGTGGCCATTATCTCTGGGAGCGACTTCACGCGGGCGGTGGTGCTGCTCGGGCCCGCGAGGTACCTTGTCGCCACTTGAGGCGTCGACGGCTCGAGCCACTCGTCGCGGAAGTAAAGCGAGCAGCAGCGTTGGCAGCCCCGGGGGTGGTCGGTCACGTTGCACACGACGTCTGCCAGTACCACCGTGCCCGAGATGGCCTTCACCCACCCGTCGTCGCCGAGCATCCGCCGTACCACCCGTTCCACTTGGTAGGTGCCCCCGCAGTAGGCCCATTGGCTCACCGCGTAAGGCAGCCCGCGTAGGCGCCCGTTGCGGTCCAGCGTCGAACGGACCGCCGCTGCCTCCTTGACCCGGACCCAGTCACCCACCTGGTAGAGCGAGGCACGACCACGCGGCGCTGGGCGTTGAGCATGGTGGTAGAGAAGCAGCGCGCCGTGCTTCACCGCCCGGGCCAGGCTGTAGGGCCATTCGTAGCTGTAGAAGGA
>JBOGGK010000128.1:0-4299 GCA_050744045.1 Acidimicrobiales bacterium
GTCGACCGGGTGGTGGGACTGCAGGAACGATTGGGCCTCGACGTGGTCGTGCACGGCGAGCCCGAGCGTGACGACATGGTCCGTTACTTTGCCGCCCAGCTCGGCGGCTTCGTGGTCCCCGAGCACGGTTGGGTGCAGTCCTACGGGTCGCGCTGTGTGCGCCCCCCGGTCCTCTACGGCGAGGTGACCAGGCCCGGGCCGATGACCCTGGAATGGGCGCGCTACGCCCAGTCGCGCAGCTCCAAGCCGGTGAAAGGGATGCTGACCGGGCCGGTGACCATGCTGCGCTGGTCGTTTGTACGTGACGACCAGCCCGAGGCAGACACCGCCGCCCAACTGGCGTTGGCGCTGCGCGAGGAGGTGAGCGACCTGCAGTCCGCCGGCATCGCGGTGGTCCAGGTGGACGAGCCGGCCCTCCGAGAGGGCATGCCGCTGCGCCGGGCGGACCGCCCCGGCTATCTGGCTTGGGCGACCCGGGCCTTCCGCTTGGTGAGCTCGGCGGCGGAGGCGGCCACCCAGGTCCACACCCACATGTGCTACGCCAGCCTCGGCGACATCGTTGACGCGCTCGAAGATCTCGACGTCGACGTGGTCTCCTTGGAAGCGGCCCGCTCGAAGATGCAACTGCTCGCCCCGTTGCGGTCCAGCCCTTACCGCGGGGGCGTAGGCCCGGGGATCTACGACGTGCACTCGCCGCTCGTACCCCAAGAGCACGAGGTGGAGGCCTTGCTCCGCCAGGCCTTGGAGGTGGTCGGCCCCGACCGGCTCTGGGTGAACCCCGACTGCGGTCTCAAGACCCGTAGCTACGACCAGGTCCGGCCCGCGCTCGCCCACATGGTGGCCGCTGCCCGCCGCCTGCGCGCCAGCCTCGACCGGCCGGGCCCGAAAACCGCAACCGGGAGTAGTCTCGGTTTTGCGCGGCAGCCGACACGGGTCGAGCTGTCAACCGATGGGAGGGAGGAGCTATGACCACTACACAGCCGGCCGCCGAGTCCTTCGACTGGGCGGGCGTAGTCGACTATTCGGCGCGCTACCACCACGAGCGGCCCAAGACCCAGTACGAGCTTCCCGGCATCACCGAGGAGATGCACATGGTGGCCTTCGCGGAACGCGACGAACGCGTCGAGGTCCCCGTCGCCGTGGTGCCGCTCTGGCACGCTATGGTCACCGCCCGGGTCAACCTGGGCCCAGCTGACCGCGAGGCACTTAGAGATGCCGCTCGCCGCTTGGAGCGCTCCCTCGCCGAGGTCGAGCGGATCTACCCGCTCTCGCCGGCCGGGATCCTGCCCCAGGTGGCATGGGGCCTGCCCTACTTCCGCCGTTTCATACCACAGCCCCTCTTCGACGAGCACATGCCGAAGTCGGTGCGAAGCGGCAGCGAAGGCCAACCTGCGCTTGTCGACGCCATCGCGTTCCCCCGCGACCCCGACGACGTCATCTTGGAATCCAACGAGGTGTGCTTCCACTTCAAAAGTGATTTCCGCCACCACGTCGACGACGTGATCCAAGCGCTGTTCTACCCCGGCGCCCCCGAGCTCAACGGCGTCCCCGCCGCCGCCGTCTTCATCGGCGACCTCTTCACGGTCACCTCCATCCGGCGCGGGTTCGCCGGCCACGGCATGCCCCGGCGGGTCGGCACCGCCTTGGGCATACCGGGGGCGGAGATGGTCCCCGAGGGGGCGATGCTGTTCATGGGCTTCACCTCCAGCCACGTGCACGGTCTCGCCGCCGGCAACCTGGCCAGCTACGAGACCATCCCGGGCTGGACCGACGCCAGGCCCGAGTCGTACATGGCGGGCGGTGCCAACATGCATGTCTCCCACATAGCGATCGAGCTCGAACGCTGGTACAGCCTCAAGTACCGGGACCGCCTGCAGCGGATGTTCACCCCTCGCCGTGAGGAGCCCGAGGGGGTGCTCTCCCCCGACCAGTCGCCTGCCACGTCGACGTTCAAGGAGGAAAGAGACCGAGACGTGGAGCGCTTCGGGCTGGTCGGCCACAACGAGCAGATGCAGTTCCTTTCCCGGGTCGAGGCCGAGACCACCACCGCCTACGGGCAGGTCATCGAGCGGGGGACCACCTTTTTCTTGCGCCAGGACTTCGACACCGTCGAGAACCCTTTCGCGTTCTCGCTCAACGGCACGGTCAGCACCGTCCCCCGCGCCGGGGTCCACTTCATAGGCATGGGGCCTTCGGCCCAGCAGTTCCACCTCATGCGCACCGAGATGGACAGCCCCGGCCTGGCCGAGAAGCACCACCTGCCCGACGAGAACGTCGGGTTCACCGACTTCTTGGTCAACACCCACCGCCAAAACTACTGCCTGCCCCCGCGCCAGCACCGCAGCTTCCCCCTCGCCGAACTGCTGTAGCCGGCCTGGTATGGCGCTCGATAGCTTCGGGACCCCGGGCCAGCTCACGGTGGGCGGCGCGAGCTACCGCGCCCACAGGAGCGGCCACCGGTCCGCCGTGTTCCCGCTCTGCGCCCCGGCGGAGAGAGGAATGTCCCTCTGCCTGCCAGCGTTATATCTAGCGATGGCTAGATTTAATATAAGAGCTGGTTTTCCACCGGGTGCGAGGCCACGAATTGAGGGTCTCCCCGGCATCCGCTTCGCCCAGGCGGTCCCCCGCCGGGGCGACCGTCGGGAGTTGCGCCAGCAGTTCCGGGCCGCCCTGCGTGAGGTCCGGGCGGAGGACAAAAACAAGGTGAAGTACAGCCTTGGCCGCTTGGTCATCCACCGCGTCCCGGTGGCCCGGACGGCCTGGGCACGTTCAGGCGACCGGATCGTAGAGTTCATCGACGGCACGCGCATCGTCCTCGCTGTCCGGGGGGGTAATGCGGCTTTGCGTTCAGCCAACTGGTGGCCGCTCCGGGCTACGTACTTACGCGGTGTCGAACCGGGTCTGCGGCGCGGCTGGTACTACCTGTACTTTTCCGAGGCAGGAGAAGGAAAGTTCGCCGTACTCGCCCGAGTTGACGGCTTCGAGTGCCCGGGGGTGCGCTTCCGGTGCTCCGATAGCCATTGGTGGTCCCACCGCAGCCGGAGGTAATACTAATAGACTAAGACTTCAGGGCCCAGGACGAGTGGCCTGGAGCCATCGAAGTACCGACCCGGGGTTTGTGTTTGGATTGGGATCCGTGACCACTACCGCGACACCCCGGGCGGGCCCGGCCCCAGGCCGGGCGCAGATCTCCCAACGGACCTTGCGCATCGACCGGTGGTGGCTGGCACCGACGGTGACTGTCGGGGTACTGACCGCCTTCATTGGCTATGCTACCTGGGCAGCGTTTGCCAACGCCGACTACTACTGGCGGCCCTACATCTCGCCGTTCTACTCGCCATGCCTGGCCACTATCTGCCTCCACGCTCGGGCCGGCGCCACCAGCGGGGTACACGTGCCGAGCGTGGGGATCTTTGGGCCGTGGTGGGTCATCTCCCCCGCCATCATTATCTTGGTCGTCCCGCTCGGGTTCCGCCTCACCTGCTACTACTATCGCAAGGCCTACTACAGGGCGTTTTGGCGGTCACCCCCGGCCTGCGCGGTGACCGAACCGCACCGTCGCTACTCGGGCGAGACTCGTTTCCCGCTCATCTTGCAGAACCTGCACCGCTATTTCTTCTATTTGGGTTTCGTGCTCAACGCCATCTTGACCTACGACGCCGTGGTCGCCTTCCGTAACCACGGTGGCCAGTGGGGACACGCCGGGCTGGGCACTGCCGTGCTCCTGGTCAACGCCGGGTTGTTGTGGCTCTACACGCTCGGTTGCCACTCCTGCCGACATGTCATCGGGCGAGTCAAGCACTTCGGGCACCACCCGGTCCGTTACCGGGCCTGGAGCTTGGTGAGTTGGTTGAACGGCCGCCATATGCAGTTCGCCTGGGCAAGCTTGATCTTTGTCGCCTTGACTGACCTCTACGTGCGGCTCGTCTCGTCTGGCTCGATCAGCGATCCTCGGTTCTTCTAACTGGAACGACACGGTCGGCGTCGGCGGTGACAGCCGTGCCGGCTGGTCCGGCCTCAACCGTGGCTCAGCGGCTCGTCGTCGTCCCCGGCGGTCCGCGGCCGTCACAAACAGATCCCGCTGGACCTGCAGGATCTGGGCGACCAACATCGGGTCCGTGCTGCTCGCGCGCGCCAGTCCCAACGCGGCGACTGTCTCGTCCAGGCTGCCGAGCGTGTCGACGAGCGGGTCGGGCTTGGAGGTGCGGCCACCGAAGCGAGCCCTCGCCCTCACTCGGGCCCAACTCCAGTTCCCGGATGACAGGTATCACCCGCCGGCTACCGAGCACCTGGTATAGG
>JBOGGK010000129.1:0-4836 GCA_050744045.1 Acidimicrobiales bacterium
CACGCCCAGCCCCCCGGGCCGGGGTTGCCCAGGCAGGCGCCGTCGGTGTAGACGGTCGTGCGTGCAGGCGACCGGTCCATCAGGTCAGGATGCTCTGCCGCGGGCCTGCCGGAGCGCGCCCGGGTAAACCGCTCTTACCAGAGACAGAAGTCACAATTTACTTTCCCTTCCTAGTACCCCGGCAACCGGGTTAGGCGCGACGATATAAGGCGTGATCTTTGACGGTATCTCCCACCAGCTTCCTGACATCGACCCCACGGAGACGGCCGAGTGGGTCGACTCGTTCGACGCGGTGGCGGAAGTGCACGGGAAGGCCCGGGCGCGCTTTTTGCTGATGAAGCTCTTGGAGCGGGCCAAGCAAAACCAAGTGGGGTTCCCTGCCACGGTCTCGACGCCGTATGTCAACACCATCCCGGCCACGCACGAGCCCTGGTTCCCCGGGAACGAGGAGATGGAGCGGCGCATCCGACGTTTCATCCGCTGGAACGCCGCCGTCATGGTCGTGCGGGCGAACCACGTCGCCGAAGGCATCGGCGGCCACCTCGCCACTTTCGCCTCCTCGGCGGCGCTCTACGAGGTGGGCTTCAACCACTTTTTCCGGGGCAGGGCGGGCGACAAGCCAGGTGACCAGGTCTTCTTCCAGGGCCACGCCGCCCCGGGGATCTACTCCCGGGCGTTCCTCGAGGGGCGGCTCACCGAGGGCCAACTGGAGCACTTCCGCCGAGAACTATGCGGGGAGGCCGAGGGCAGCGGCGGCCTGTCGTCTTACCCGCACCCGCGGCTCATGCCCCGGTTCTGGGAGTTCCCGACCGTTTCGATGGGCCTGGGCCCGCACAATGCCATCTACCAGGCGCATTTCAACAGGTACCTGCAGAACCGGGGCATCGTCGACACGAGCGCCTCCCGGGTGTGGTGCTTCCTCGGCGACGGCGAGTGCGACGAGCCCGAGACCCTCGGCGCCCTTTCTCTGGCCGGCCGGGAACAGCTCGACAACCTCGTCTTCGTCGTCAATGCCAACCTCCAGCGCCTCGACGGGCCGGTGCGGGGCAATGGCAAGATCATCCAGGAGCTCGAAGCGGTGTTCCGGGGGGCGGGGTGGCATGTCATCAAGGTCATCTGGGGCAGCCGTTGGGACGAACTGCTGGCCCGCGACGTCGACGGCGCCCTCCTCAACAAGATGAACACCACGGTCGATGGGGAGTTCCAAAAGCTCGCCACCGAGGACGGTGCCTACATACGGGAGCACTTTTTCGGGCCTGACCCCCGGCTTCGCAAGCTCGTCGAACACTTGAGCGACGACGAGCTGCGGGCGCTCCCCCGCGGCGGCCACGACTACCGCAAGCTATATGCGGCCTACAAGGCGGCGACGGAGACAACCGGGCAACCCACGGCCATCCTGGCCAAGACGATCAAGGGTTGGGCACTGGGGCCGACCATCGAGGCCCGCAACTCGACCCACCAGATAAAAAAGATGAACGCCAACGAGCTAAAGGGCCTCCGCGACCGCCTCCGCCTCCAAGACGTGATCACGGACAAGGCGCTGGACGAGGGCGAGCCCCCGTTCCACCGGTTGGCCGAGGACAGCCCCGAGTACCAGTACATGATGGAGCGCCGGCGACAGCTGAACGGCCCACTGCCCCATCGCGTGGTCAGCTACGAACCGCTGGCGCCCCCCAGCGACGACACTTTCGCCGAGTTCGAGAAGGGCTCGGGCAAGCGGGAGGTCTCGACCACCATGGCGTTTGCCGTCATGCTGCGGGGGCTGCTGCGGGACAAGTCGATCGGGCGGCGGGTAGTACCCATAATCCCAGACGAAGCGCGCACTTTCGGCATGGACGCGCTGTTCAAGGACTTTAAGATCTATGCCCCCTTGGGCCAGCTGTACGAGCCGGTGGACTCCAAGCTCATGCTCTCGTACTCCGAGGCCAAGGACGGCCAGATCCTGGAGGAGGGCATCACCGAAGCAGGCGGCATGTCCGACTTCACCGCCGCCGCTACCGCTTACGCGACTTTCGGGCAGCCGATGGTGCCGTTTTTCATCTTCTATTCGATGTTCGGGTTCCAACGGGTGGGCGACCTCGTCTGGTCCGCGGCCGACATGCGTGCCCGGGGCTTTTTGATGGGGGGCACGGCCGGGCGGACCACGCTGCTCGGTGAGGGCCTCCAGCACGACGACGGCCAGTCCCACGTCCTCGCCACCACGGTGCCCAACGTCCAGGCATACGACCCGGCTTTTGCTTACGAGACGGCAGTGATCGTGCGCGACGGCATCCGGAGGATGTACGGGAGCGACGGCGGTGAGGACATCTTCTATTACATAACGCTGTACAACGAGAACTACAAGATGCCGCCCAAGCCCGAAGGGGTGGACGAGGGCATCTTGGCCGGCCTCTACCGTTACGCGAACGCGCCGGAGGGGCCAAGGCGGCGGGTGAGCATCATTTTCTCCGGCTCGGCGAGCCAAGCCGCGCTCGAGGCGCAGAATCTCCTAGGCGAGCACCACGACGTCGGCGCCGAGCTGTGGAGCGCCACGAGCTACAAGGCGCTCCGGGAGGAGGCGCTCACCGTCGAGCGCCACAACCGTCTCCATCCCTCCGGGCCCGCTCGCACCCCGTTCGTGACCCAAGCCCTGGCCAATGCCGAGGGCCCCATCGTGGCCGTCACCGACTTCATGAAAGCGGTACCCGACCAGGTGGCGCGGTGGGTGCCGGCACCGTTCGTCTCGCTCGGCACCGACGGGTTCGGCCGTAGCGACACGAGGGCGGCGCTCCGCCACTACTTCGAGACCGACGCCGGCCACATCGTGGTCGCCGCCCTCGACGGGCTGCGCCAGGCGGGCGAGGGCAAAGCCGAGGAGGTCGCCGACGCCATCCGCCGTTACGAGATCGACCCTGACCGGCCCGGGCCGGCGCAGCTGTAAGGGGCGCCCAGGTGGCTTCTTTGCACCTCTCGGGTGACGCCGGGGCTGACAAGCTCCTTTCCGAAGACCCGCTGGCGCTACTGATCGGCATGGTGCTGGACCAGCAGATCCCCCTGGAGAGAGCGTTCACGGCACCAAGGGACCTCCGCCAACGCTTGGGCGGCGAGCTGGACGCCGGCACCATCGCCACGATGAGCCCGGACGCGCTGGCCACCCTTTTCGCCGAGCGGCCGGCGCTGCACCGCTTCCCTGCCTCCAACGCCCAGCGGGTCCAGCGACTGTGCCAGGTCGTCGTCGGAGAGTACGGCGGCCGGGCCAGCGGTATATGGGAAGGCGCCGGCGGCGGGGCCGACCTGTTGCGGCGCGTCCGGGCGCTGCCCGGCTTCGGCGAGCAGAAGGCGAAGATCTTCGTCGCCCTGCTCGGCAAGCAGATGGGTGTGCGCCCGCGCGGCTGGCGGGAAGCGTCCCGACCGTTCGGCGAGCCGGGCACCACCTTGTCGGTGGCTGACATCACCGGGGCGGAGTCGCTCGCCAAGGTGCGGGCGCACAAGGCGCAGGTGAAAGCCGCCGCTAAAGCGGCGGCGGGGAGCTAGGGGAGGCCAGGGCGCGCCACCGGCGAACCGGGCGGTTGCCACTGGGCGCTGGGACTGGGGCGGCTGTCACTGGGCGGCGCCGAGGTGGCGGTCGAACCAGCCCAGCACCAGTGCGATAGCCCGAGGGTCGTGCAGCAGTAGGTGGCCTGCGCCGGCGAGGACCCGCAGCTCAGCCGAAGCGTTGGCGCCATCGGCCAGTACCCGGGCGTCGGTGAGGGGCACGGTGTCGTCGTTGGCGCCGTGGACTATCAGCAGTGGCCGGGGCGGGATCGCGGCTACCAGCCGGACTGGTTGAATTTCTTCGAGCTCCCGGGACCACGCGCTCGGGTCCTCGGGGAAGCCCCTGCTATGGATGAGGCCCGAGGCCCGCGCCTGGGCCACCAATCGCCGGGGGTCGCCGGCGTACTCGGCGAGCTCTGCCAAGGGCGCCAGCGCGGCGACCCCGGCCACCGAGGTGTCCTCGCCGGCGGCGCAGATACAGAGGGTGCCGCCAGCGGCGAACCCGACGAGCCACACCCAGGCGACCCCGGGGACACCCCGCACCTTCTCGATGGCCGCCTCCAGGTCGGCCCGCCAGCCGCGCAGCGAAAAATCCCCGTCCGAGGCTCCCGTGCCCCGGAAGTCGAAAGTGAGGACAGTTGCCCCCGTCTCTGCGGCCAGCCTGGTCGCCAGCTGGGGGTACCCGTAGCTAGGCGAGCCGCCCCTCTGGGTCGCTTCCGGGAACCCGTGCGCCAGCACGACACCGTGCCGGCCGGCTCCCGAAGCGGCGGAGAAGCTGGGCCTGACCAGGTAGGCGTTCAACTTGGGCCCCTCAGGGGCGGCGAAAGCGAGCGTGTCGCCCGTAGCCCGGCCGTTGTCCCAGCCGCCCACCCGGCCCGGCGGGCGGGGCCCTGGGCCTTCACCGCCTAGGTCATCTGTCCCCATGAAGGAAGGCTAGGCGCAAGGTGGCTCGGGACAAAAAAGAACCGGAGGACACGCACACAGCGCGTCCTCCGGTCACGATCTGCTGGAAAAAGGCGGGCAAGCCCGTTTGATATGCCAGGCGGGACCAGCTCCCGGCCGGGATCACCCGGGTGTCTGGCTTGTATTACCAGGCGGTCCAGCGGGCCGATTAGCGGCCAGCCACCTCCGAGGTCCCAGGTTGACTACTGCTCAGCTGGACCACCTCCTTTCTTCGGTACCCCGATCCTATACCCTCATCCTCCGCAGTGGTGGATCCTGGGGACGAGACCAGCATGGGGCCGGCGACGGGCGGGCCGATGACCGGGGCGGCGACGGCGGCGTCCCATTGGCGGCGGGGGCGGCGACGGCGGCGTCCCATTG
>JBOGGK010000130.1:0-2496 GCA_050744045.1 Acidimicrobiales bacterium
TGGTCCGGTCTTCGAGGGTTGAGAGGTACGGGTGCCACCGCCGCCCCTTCTGAGATGTGCAGCCTACCCGCTCCCCGAAAGTGTGGTGGCCTCATGTCTCGATACCGACTCAGCGCGCGATCAACTCTTCGTCCGCGGCTGGCGCTCAGGCCTGATGGATCTGACAATACGCGAGCGGGCCACAATGGCAGGAGTAACCGGACATATTTCCGAGTCCGTCATTGAGGTGCTTCTTGAACCACTTGGCTGGTCCACCCTGTGGCACATGACGGGGCCGGGCTGGCACGGCGTCGACCTCGTGTTGCTGGCGCCCGGCGACGTCGTCGTCGCGATTGAGGTTAAGGGCACCCTCGTACAAGGTCGAGTCCCACGCTTATCAGCCGGCGAGTTGGTGCAGATGAGCGCAGCATGGGTCGACAAGGTGGACAACCCAGGGATGGCGGAACTAGGTCTTGCGAGCACCGACGTCCATGGCGGTATCGCGGTCGTCAACATCGCCGATCTCACGTGGCGGGTGGCCCTCACCCGCGATTTCCAAATTTTCGAGCCGACAGGCTGTCCCAGAATCGCCTCGAGAGCGCGTAGACACGCATACCGCCGCATAGTCATACCTCGACAATGACAGGAATCGAGCCAGCGGGCGTTCTCGAGCGCGCTTGCATGAGCCGGCGTGGTATGCGGCACGGCCAACGACACAGTGATGGGCGCGATTGGTTCGAATAGATCGAGTCCGTTGTGGCCAGGTATGAGAGACTTGGATCATGGCACATGGCTATAGGTCCGGTGGCCGCGACCAGCTCTTCTTGCTGCCGCCATCCATGTGGGACTGGCTGGACGAGGACCACCTGGCCTTCTTCGTGATCGACGCCATCGAGCTCATGGACACCTCGTCCTTCGACGCCGCACACCCAGAAGGCCCAGGAGCCCCCGCCTATGACCCAAAGGCGATGCTCGGGATCTTGATCTACGCGTACGCGACCGGCGTGCGATCCTCGAGGGTGATCGAGCGGGGCTGCAGGAGTGACCTCGCCTACAGGGTGATCGCCGCCAACCTGTGCCCGGACCACCGCACGATCGCCCGCTTTCGTGCCGAGAACGAAGCGGCGATCATGGACGTCTTCACCGAGGTGCTCAAGCTCTGTAGGGCCGCCGGTCTCGCCTCGCTCGGCCAGATCGCCATCGACGGGACGAAGATCGGTTCTGACGCAGCACTGGACCAGAACCGCGACGCCGACTGGATCCGTAGAGAGATCGAGGAGATCCTCGCCGAGGCAGGCGTGGCCGACACCGGCGAGGACGCCACCGCCCAGCTGTTCGATGCACCGCTGCCCGTCCAGCTGCGTTCACGTTCGGGACGCCTCTTTCGGCTTCGGGCAGCCCTCGCAGAGGTGGAGGCCCAAGAGCAGGCCGCGAGGAACGAGCAGGAGGAGAGGAACGAGAAGGCGAAGGTACAAGCCGAGGCCGGTCGCAAGCTCCGGGGTCGCAAACCGAAGGACCCCCACGCAGCCATGGCTCGTGCCCGGTCCGATCTCGCCGCTACGAGGATGCGTGCTGGTGCCGAGCCGGAGCGAGCAGACCTCCAGGCTGCGCTCGACGAGGCCTGTCACCGTCTCGCCGTGGCGGAGCAGGCGGCGTCGGTGGCTCGAGCACCGAGGTTCACCGCCAACGTCACCGATCCAGAGTCCAGGATCATGAAGACCCAGACCGGCTGGGTGCAGGGGTTCAACCTTCAGGCCGCGGTGAACGCCGACCAGGTCGTGGTTGCTTACGCAGCGACCCAGGACCACAACGACGTCGCTCAGCTGATCCCGTTGGAAGAAGCGACGCTCGCAAGCGCCGAGGCGGCGGGCATCGAAGAGAAGATCGGGCGTTCCCTCTCAGACGCCGGCTACTGGTCCGAGGAGAACGCGACCGCGCCTGGTCCCGACCGGCTCATAGCTACGACCAAGGACTGGAAGCAGCGCCGAGCCGCACGTGAGCTCGGCGAGACCTTCGGTCCGCCACCTGAGGACGCGTCGCCACTCGACGCGATGGAGCACCGGCTGCGCACGAGCGAGGGCGCAGCCGCCTACGCGACGCGCTCGCACACCGTCGAGCCGGTGTTCGGGGACACCAAGGAGAACCGGGGCTTTCGCCGCTTCATGCGACGCGGCCTTGCCGCTGCCGATAGCGAAGCCGGGCTCATCTTCGCGGTCCACAACCTGTTGAAGATCTACCACCACAACCCGTCAGTCGTATTCTCGCCGAGCTAGCGCCACCCTCACACCGGCAGCGATTGAGCGACACCCATTCTGAGCATGACACGACATGCACTGCCCGCTTCTTGCAATCGCGTCCTGACAATCCCACCCGCTTGTTGGCCATCACACAGCCGCTGCTCTTGGGGCGCCTGAGCATGGTTATGCAGCGTCGAGGCGATTCTGGGACAGCCTGTAGGAGACCGTTAAAAAAGGGCTCGCCTGCTGCAACCGTCTCGCTTTCTGCACGTCTCGGTGC
>JBOGGK010000131.1:0-5155 GCA_050744045.1 Acidimicrobiales bacterium
GGGCGCGCCCGGGCGCGGTGGTCGCCGCGGCCGGAGGTATCTCCGTGCTTGTCCTGGCCATCGGGGTCAGCAGGTGGGCCAGCGCCGTGACGAGGCGCTGAGCTACCCTGCTCCTGTGGGCGACGGCCGTGCCCTCGTCGGGGGGCGCAAGGGCGAGCTCCTGCTTGCCGAGTTGGCGCAAGAGGTCTCGGGCTGCACCCGTTGCCGGTTGGCCGCCGGCCGTACCAACGTCGTGTTCGGAACGGGCTGCCCGGACGCCAAGCTGATGTTCGTGGGAGAAGGCCCCGGAGAGCAGGAGGACCTGCAAGGGCTGCCTTTCGTAGGCCGCTCTGGGCAGCTGCTCGACCGGCTCATCCTGGAAGAGATGGGCCTCACCCGGGACCGGTGCTACATAGCCAATGCGGTCAAGTGCCGCCCCCCGGGCAACCGTGACCCCCGCCCCGACGAGATCGAGGCGTGCCGGCCCCACCTGGAGAGGCAGCTCGAGCTCGTCGAGCCCAAGGTCGTGGTGACGTTGGGCAACTTCGCCACCCACCTGCTCCTCGGCACCACCGAAAAGATAAGCCGGCTGCGAGGCCGTACTTACCCCTATCGCTGCGGCCACCTCGTGCCCACTTTTCACCCCTCGGCCGCCTTGCGGGGCGGCGGGTACGTGGTGGCCCAGATGAGGGCCGACCTGGTGCGGGCCAAAGAGGCCCTCGACGCCAATTGAGCACCGGCCGTATCGTCGCCCGGGCGCCTGCGCCGGCCGACACCCAGCGCTTGGGCGCCGCGCTCGCCCGGGTGCTCCGTCCCGGCGACACGGTGCTGCTCGGGGGCGGGCTCGGGGTGGGCAAGACTACCTTCACCCAGGGTCTGGCCCGCGCCCTCGGCGTGGCCGGCCCGGTCACCAGCCCGACCTTCGTGCTGGTCCACAGCTACCCGACCCGGGCCGGTTGGGACCTGCTCCATGCCGATGTCTGGCGCCTCGAGCAACTCCAGGAGGTCGTTGACCTCGCCCTCCCCGAACTGGTGGAAGACGGTGCCGCCGCCGTGGTGGAATGGGGCGAGGTGGCCGCGCCCGCCCTCGCCCCCGACTGCTTGCACGTGGCCATCGACTTCGCCCCTGGCCCTCCCAGCCAACCGGCGGCCGGCGCCGCCGGCCCCCGCCTCCTCGTCTTCAGCCCGCTCGGCCCCAGCTGGCGCCCCCGGATGCAGGCCCTGTCGGAAGCCGTCGCCGCTTAGGGCCCCGGGATGCGAGTGCTGGCCATCGAGACCGCCACCTCGTCGGTGGGCTGCGCCCTGTGGGTGGACGGCGCAGTCGTCGGGGCCTCCCGCCTGATGGCGAGCAGGCGCCATGCCGAGGTGCTCATGGCTACTGCCGACGAGCTGTGCCGGCGCGCCGGCCTCGCCCCGGCCCAGCTCGACGGCGTGGCCGTCGACGTCGGCCCGGGGCTGTTCACCGGCCTCCGGGTGGGCTTGGCCGCCGCGGGCGCACTCGCGGCCGCCCGCGACCTCCCGAGCGCCGGGGTGACCAGCCTGGAGACGGTGGCCTACCCACAACGGCACCGGCCGGGGATGGTGGCGGCGATCCTCGACGCCCGCCGGGGCGAGGTGTACTTCGCGCTCTACGAGAGCGACGGCGTGGCCTTGGAGGAGCGGCGCCCGCCCTCGGTGGCGAGCCCCGGAGAGGTTGCCGGCGTGCTGGCCGGCCTCGCCGGGCGGCCCCTAGCCGTCGGCGAGGGCGCCTGGCGCTACCGGGCGGCTCTCGGCGAGACGGGGGCCCAGCTGGGGGGGCCGGCCGAGATGTGGCCTTCCCCAGAGGTGGTGGCCGAGCTCGGTGCCCGGCGCCTCGAGCACTGGCTGGGTGTCGGCGAGCGCGTCCTCGAGGACGGGGCCAGCCTCGGTGGCCTGCTGCGCCGGGGGGCCGCACCCGCCGCTTTGTACCTGCGCCAGGCCGACGTGCGCATCGGGTGGGAACAGGTGGGGGGCCGGGTGGGGCCGGCGGGCGACGGGGCTGGTCAGGGCGCCCAGGCGAAGAGCGGGCGCGGGGCGGGCGGGGGCGTCGCTTGAGGCTCCGCCGGGAACAGGACCGAGGCGCGGGCACCAGTACCGGGCAACCGCACGGCCCCGGGCTCGTCTTCGAGCCGATGCGCCGCAGGCACCTGCCCGCGGTGATGCGCATGGAGCACGGGGCCCATCCCCAGCCCTGGTCCCTGGGGGTGTTCACGAGCGAGCTGGCCCAAGGCCCCTCCCGCTACTACGTGGTGATGCGGGCGGCCGGCAAGGTGGGCGCATACGGGGGCCTCATGTTCGTTGGCGGCGAGGCTCACGTCACCAACCTCGTCGTCTCCCCCCAGCTGCGCAGGCAGGGCCTCGGGACCCACCTCCTCGCCCACCTGGCCCACGAGGGTGCCCGGCGAGGCTGCTCCGCCATGACCCTGGAAGTGCGCATGGGCAACCTGGCGGCCCAGGCCCTATACCGCAAGTTCGGCTTCGTGAGCGCAGGCATAAGGCGCAATTACTACCCCGAGACGAAGGAGGACGCGCTCATCATGTGGCTGTACGCGCTTGGCTCTACCGAGGTGCAGGGCAGGATCGCCGCCTTGGAGGCGGCATCGTGAAAGTGCTCGCGATCGAGACCTCTTGCGACGAGACCGCGGCCGCCGTGGTCGAAGACGGCCGCCGGGTGCTCTCCTCGATAGTCGCCAGCCAGACCGACATCCACGCGAGGTTCGGCGGCGTCGTCCCCGAGGTTGCCAGCCGCGCCCACCTCGAGCTGCTCGGCCCCATAGTCGCAGAGGCCATGGCCCGTGCGGGCGCCGGCGCTGGGGACCTGGACGCGGTGGCGGCTACCGTGGGCCCCGGCCTCGTGGGCTCGCTCCTGGTGGGGGTGAGCGCGGCGAAGGCCTACGCGTGGTCCTGGGGGCTCCCCTTCGTGGGGGTGAACCACATGGAGGGCCACCTCCACGCCGCTTTCCTCGAGGATCCCTCGCTCAACCTTCCCACCGTGGTCCTGCTGGTATCGGGTGGGCACACCATGCTCATCTGCATGCAGGCGGGCGCTCGGGGCGAGGTGGAGTACCGCCTCCTCGGCCAGACCCTCGACGACGCCGCCGGCGAGGCGTTCGACAAGGTGGCTCGCTTCCTGGGCCTCGGCTACCCGGGTGGGCCGGCTATCGAGCGGGCCGCCGCCGGGGGGACGGGGGACGCGATCGCGTTCCCTCGGGGCATGGCCGGCCAGGGTTACGACTTCTCCTTCAGCGGCTTGAAGACCTCGGTCGTCCGCTATATGCGGGCCCAGCCGGGGGCGCCGGTGGCGGACGTGGCCGCGAGCTTCCAGGAAGCCGTAGTCGACGTGCTCGTGACCAAGGCCCGCAAGGCGGCCGCCGAGGTGGGGGCGAGGGCGATCTGCATCGGTGGCGGCGTGGCCGCCAACACCGCCCTCCGGGAACGCCTGACGGGGGTATGCCAGGAGGACGGCCGGGCCGCCTTCATACCGTCCCGGGCCATGTGCACGGACAACGCGGCCATGATCGGTGCCACCGCCTGGTACCGCCTGCGCAGCGACGGCCCCAGCTCTCTCGACGCCCCGGTCGACCCCAACCTCCAATTGCCCCTCGTAGGCCGGTAGAGGCCTGCTCAGGCCGGCCGGCAGAGGCCTGCTCAGGCCGGCTCCCCGAATCCCCGCTCGGCGAGGGCGGCGAAGCTGCGCCGCTGGCGGCGGACCGCCCGGCGCTCGTCTTCGGCTAGGCCACCGAACACGCCGTAGTGGGCGTTGGTGGCAAGGGCATAGTCCAGGCACTCGGCCTGCACGGCACAGCTCTTGCAGATGCCCTTGGCCAGGTCCGTCTGCGCCTGGGCCCGGGGGCCATGGCCTACGGGGAAGAACAGCTCGGTGGGGAGTTGGCGGCACGCGGCCTCCGACCGCCAACGAGGGGCCCCGTCCAGGGGGGCGTACCCGCCTGCCCACCTCGGCGGGACCGCCCGCGCCCCGGGCCGGGCCCGGGAGGATGGGTAAGGCTGAAAGGGCACTGGTTCTCGTATAGGGAGAGAAGGCTGCCTCGGTTAGGGGAAAGGCGCAGACCTAAAGCGCGGTGGCCGCCTAAAGCCGCTGGGCCGCGCTCCACGGGCCGCTGAGGGGACCATACCCCCTCGGCGCCGGGCCAAACCCCTTCGGCGCCGGGCCAAACGGGGCTCGCCGCCAGCTTGGTTTGTGCTAAGCGCACAGGCCCGCTATCTTTAGCACTCGTCCGGTGAGAGTGCTAACCGGGGAACCGGTTCAAGAGATTGCCAATGGAGGCGACGACACCCATGACCTTACAGCCACTTGACGATCGAATCGTTGTCCGTCCCAACGAGGCGGAAGAGAAGACGGCGTCGGGCCTTGTGATCCCCGATACCGCCAAGGAGAAGCCCCAGCAAGGTGAGGTGCTGGCTGTCGGCCCAGGCCGGCGAGCGGAAAACACCGGCGAGCTCATCCCGCTCGACATCAAGGTGGGCGACACCGTGCTCTACTCCAAGTACGGGGGCACCGAGGTGACGGTGGACGGCGAGGACCTGCTCGTCCTGGCCAGCCGAGACGTCTTGGCGAAGGTGGACAAGTAGTGGCCAAGCAGCTTCAGTTCGACGAAACAGCCCGCCGGGGCCTGGAGACAGGGGTCAACAAGCTGGCCGACGCCGTCAAGGTCACCCTGGGGCCGAAAGGGCGCAACGTCGTCATCGCCAAGCGCTGGGGTGCCCCGACGATCACCAACGACGGGGTCACCATCGCCAAGGAGGTCGAGCTCGAGGACCACTTCGAGAACATGGGTGCCCAGCTCGTGAAGGAGGTGGCCACCAAGACCAACGACGTGGCCGGCGACGGGACCACCACGGCCACCGTGCTGGCCCAGGCGCTGATCAGCGAGGGCCTGCGCAACGTGGCCGCCGGGGCCAACCCCACCGCGCTGAAGCGCGGCATCGATCAGGCCGTGGCGGCGGCGGTGGGCTCCATCGCCGACCAGGCCAAGGACGTGGAGGGCAAGACGGAGATCGCCCATGTGGCCTCCATCTCGGCCGCCGACCCGGCGATCGGCGAGGTGCTGGCCGACGCCATCGACAAGGTGGGCAAGGACGGCACCGTCACGGTGGAGGAGTCCAACACCTTCGGCATCGAGCTCGAGCTCACCGAGGG
>JBOGGK010000132.1:0-7175 GCA_050744045.1 Acidimicrobiales bacterium
GATCTGGACATACCGACACAGCACCACCGTAGCGCACCCTGGTCCCGTAACAAGTTAGTTACCCGACTTACAGTCCCCGAACCGTACGCCGGGTTTACTCGGCCGCGATCCAGGTTTACCCCTGGTCCCCAGAAGCTCGTGCCCCGCAGGTGAGTACTACGACCAGTGGCGTGGTGTCTCTTTCGAGCCACCGGTCCTTTTCACGCAGTTCCTCTCTAGGTTAGGCCTGTGTGGCCTTGAAGCGCCCGACGATTTGCTGGAGCTTCGCTACGCGCTGCACGAAGGTCGCGTCACTTTATTACTAGATGATGGGCTCAGTCGTGGATGATCGCGTGGTCCGCGCGATTCTCCTGGTCAGGCGCATAGTCTCACCTCGCTCGGAGGCTGCTGAATGCCCTATGCAAGTAACCCTCCGCCCATACCCCGTAGTGATGTTTATCGGCAGAATAAACGTGGTAAATATGAAGCGGCGGGCGCGGTTCGTTGTATGGTCGCGTCCCAAAAGATAGATGCTATTTGGAGGTTTGTTCGCGCCTTCACAACATCATTACAAACCGATCATAGAGAACCGACGAAGCCGGGGAAGGCTGAAGACGAAACCCGAACCAGCACTGAAGGAGAAAACATGACCAAACACAGCCGAGACCGATTTCTTCGCTGTGTGGCGGGAGCCACATTGGCGACAGCGCTTGGAGGAGGCGTTTCCCTGGCGCCCACCGTTCCGCCAGCTTTCGCTCAGGGCACCGCCGCCGACCAGACGCTTGCCCCAATGGCCAACGCAACGGCCGCCAACTGCGACGCCTCGATAAGCGGTACAGCACTGCACCGGGGTACCTGGGTCGCAAGTACCAACTCTGCTTCGAAGAGCACGGACGAGCCGGCTTACGCCCTCGACGGCAGCTACCACACCCGTTTTAGCACGAACGAAACCCAAGCCCCAGGACTTTTCTTCGAAGTCGACATGGGTCTGGTAATGACCTTCGACGAGCTGGTCATGCAGACCCCGCACTCGCCCACGGACTTCGCCCGGGGCTACGAGGTCCAGGTCTCCAACAACGGCGCGGCCTGGGCCACCGTTGCCAGTTGTGCCGGCGTGAAGAACCCCGAGGTCGTGACGTTCGGCGTCCAAAAGGCACGGTACCTGAGGGTCGTCCTTACCAAGGCGACGCCTAAGTACTGGTGGTCGATCGACGAGCTCCGTCTCTTCCTCACGCCTTCGAGCGCCCCGACGACCACCACGACTACAACGACCCCTCTCGAGACGACCACCGTGGCGCTTTCTGCCTCGGCAAACCCGGTGGGGGTGGGCAGCAGCGTGACCTACACCGCTCACGTTTCCCCCGTGCCGAAAGGGGGCGTGGTCAAGTTCTTCGCCAACGGGTCGCCTCTGCTTGGCTGCCAGGACGTAGCGGTAAACACGAGCAGCGGCAACGCCACCTGCACGACCAGCTACTCGTCGCTCGGGAGCGAAGGCGTCCAGGCTTTCTACGCCGGCAGCGGCCCGTTCCGGCCCTCGGCCTCGGGCATCTACGACCAAAGCGTTAGGGCCCCAGCCCCCGGTTACTGGCTCGCTACGGCGGACGGCCAGGTGTACGGCACTGGTGCCGCCCACTCCTTCGGCGGGCTCAGCACGTCCGCCGCTAACAACCCCGTGGTGGGCATAGCTTCCACGCCGAGCGCTCAGGGTTACTGGGTGGCGACAAGGGACGGCTCGGTCAAGGCGTTCGGTGATGCCAAGTTTTACGGCGACCTGCCTGCCATGGGCCTGCACGTGCGGGACATCATGGCCATCGCTCCGACCACCAACGGAAGGGGCTACTACCTCGTCGGCGCCGACGGAGGGTTCTTCACGTTCGGCAACGCCAAGTTCCACGGCTCGCTGCCGGGCATCCACGTCCACGCGCACGACGTCGTCGGCATGGTGGCCACCCCAAGCGGTGCCGGCTACCTGCTGGTTGGCGCCGACGGCGGGGTGTTCAGCTTCGGCGAGAGCCGCTTCTACGGTTCTCTCCCGGGCCTTGGCAAGCACGTCCATGACATAAAGGCGATCCTGCCCTCCTCGACCGGGCGAGGCTACGTGCTCGTGGGTGGTGACGGCGGTGCGTTCATCTTCGGCACCGGCGTCCACTTCTACGGCTCGCTGCCCGGCAGGCACGTAAAGGTCGCCAACATAGTCGGGATCGCCCTCACCCCTGACGACGGTGGCTACCTAATGGCCGGCGCCGACGGCAGGGTGTACGGCTTCGGCGACGCCGGGGTGAACGGCGAGCCCTCGGGCCTCAGCTCTAATCTCCCGGTGGCCGCCATAGCAGGTACCTGACCCGCTAGTCCCCACAACAACCAAGCGTCCCCGGTCTCTGCCTGCGTCCGGGGGCGCTTGTCCATGCCTGCGCTCGGAGCCGGTGCGCACGTGGATGAGCCTGCTCCTGGGAAAGTTCTCACTCCGTGCCGACATCGAGCCAGCTCCGATTTGGCAGGCCTCATTTCAGGCCACCATGGTGACGCAGCAGCGCCTGGGGGCTGGGTCGAGCCTGGCCGTTTCTACCCGTAGTCCTGCGGCTTCTACGAGAACCTGCAGCAAGGGGAGGTTCACGCCGCAGATCAGTTCTGGGTGCTCGACTGCGAGGGCATGGAAGGGGCAGTTGGCCATGGTCACGCGGCGCTCGGCTCGCCCGCGCTCGTAGTCGATCGTGTCGAGCAAAGAGACGACGTCGTCCACTGTCGGCGTTCGGTCATCGGCGCGCCCACGCAGGTCCGCCCCAAGCTCCCAGCCGCGCCGGTGGGCGGCTCCTCGCAGCGCGTCAACCATCCGGGACGCGAAGGTGGTCCGCTCGGCCGCCTCGGCGAGCAGTTGAGCGGCGAGTTCGTAGTGCCTTTCGGGCACGCTGACCGCGACCTCCCCGGACACCCGGCTGTACCACTTGGCGGGCCGTCCCGCCCCACGGCCGGTCCGGCCGGCCGGTCGGCGCCGATCGACCTGCAGCAACCCAACAGCAACCGCCTTGTCGAGATGGAAAGCAGCGTGCCTCCCCGGCAGGCTCGTCGAGCACACGACGGGTTGCGGCACCCCGCGCTACGGCTACGACCCCAGCCCCGCCCGGCTTACGGCGAGCGTTACCGAACCAGCCGGTCCGGATAGGCGCTACTAGCCGACCCTCCCGGTATGCACGCCGAGGGCTGTGGGCGGCGGCGTGCTATTCGAGGCGCTGACGGCGACCCCGCTGACGGAGTGCCCAAAGACGAGCCGTCCAGCGACCACTACTCCAGGCGACCCGCCCGGGAAACCAACCGTCGAGCAGTCCGCTTGCCCTGTGCTCGGGCTGCAAATGACGTCACGTAGATGTTCGATGGCGTTTTCCCGCCGACAGTGAGGCTGACCGGGGTCCGGAAGGTGAGCGTGTAATGCCCGTACACAGTCTTATTGGCGGTACTGGCGCTGTCCGGGCTGAGCGACGCCGACAGGTGGCTCACCACGGCGGGTGCGCCGGAGATGGTGTACCCCTGGGCCGGGCGGCGCTCCCGGGCGGGGCCAGGTCTTGTGCTCCGCCCGTTTCAGGCCCTAGCTGGTCACCTTTCGTTTCACGACCCGGGGGCGGCCCGCAGGCGGCGCTCGGGCAGCAGCTCATGGCCTGTTTCAGGAAGGGGCTAGCGTTCGGGCCAGGTCTGCCATCCCGAGCCAGTAGGGCGACGCCTCGACCGCTCGGCTAAAGAGCCAGAGCAAGGTTCGGTCGAGATCGAGGTCGAGGAGGTTCGCCATGCGGGAAGCGAGGGCGTCAGCATCGGAACCTTCGATGAACACCCCGTTGAAGATGTGCTGGGTCACATCGTAGGTGGGGTCTCCCACATAAGGCTTAGGATCGATCGCGAGCCACGGCTCACGCTCGGCGGCGAGGACATTACCGGCGTGGAGATCGGTGTGAAGGAGCGACGCGTCGCCGCCACCCTTCGGGAGCTGACGGAGGAGACGGATGCCTTCTTTCGCCAGCGGCGCCTCGAGGCAGCTCCGTTCGGACCGGCTCCGCGCCTCGTAGCGGTCGGCCCAATAGTCACACATATCCGAGAGAGGCCTGAAACGGTGGCCGGGCGGAGGCTTCGTCCAGAGGCGCCTCAGCAGACCGGCGACGACGAGATCGTGCTCTTTGGGAGGCAAGGACCGCAACTGCGTCCCCGGCCGGCACCGCTCGAGAAGAAGCACCGTCGCCTCCGCCAGCTTGTTTGCGCGGTAGAGAAGTACACTACCGGCTCCGCCCCAGCAGCGAAGGCCGTCGGCCTCGTGCACAGCCTCTGGGTGCGGCCAGCAGACCTTGAGCACGAAGTCCTTGCCCGTACCATCGCGGGCCGGCGCCACCCAGGCGGTCTCACCGCCGGGGAGGAAGGGATCGTCAACCTCTAGCTGCCAGCCCGCGGCAATCCGCGCCACCAGGGCCGGCAGCTCGGACAGCCACTTTTCGCGTCCCTCTTTGGCAGCCGCCCGCCCTAGATCCTCGGGGATGACGAAACGCTTGGCCACGCCGGCCATTGTCGCGCGGAGAGCCAGAGCTACCTGCTCTCGAGTCTCCGATGGGCCCATGAAGAGCCGTTGAACAGGCCCAGGACAGCGGCGTCTCAGGCTGGGGCGGTGGCACCGGACGAGGTGGCAGCGCGGGCAGGGGGGTGCGTTCGAACGCGGGTTGCTTTGGGGACCGAGGTCTGGCATGTTCCGCCGCCAGGCGAGCAGCAGCATCTGGCACCGCAGAACGAGCACCGGGAAAACCCGGTCTTGCACGCCGCACCCGACGGGTACCCTGGGTATATGGACGCGCTCGGCATAATCTGAGAGCTGCGGGCCGATCCTGCCCTGGCGGACGAGCTGCGTGCTCACCCATGCGCTGCTTCCGCCACAGCGCAGCAGGTACTTCGACGCGGGCGAGGTGCGAGACCACGAGGACTTGCAACTGGCGGACCATCTCATGGCCGTCTTCGTCCGCGTACAGCTTCGCCACTGCCGAGGAGTCGGCAAAGGCCGTCACCTGGAGCGGGCGACGAGCTCGGAAAGCGAGGTGCCCTTGCCGGCGGCCGAGCGCGCTCGCGCCTTTGTCGGAGCTGGGACGCCGTCGCGGTCCTCCAGGCGGAGCTAGGAGCCTGCGTTGGCAAGCCGTTCTCGGAGCTGCTCCGCTTCAGTGCCAGCCGCGTCTGGGTTGGTGGCCACGTCGAGCACCGTGGTGCGAACAATTCTCTACGGTGGCCTGCCGCTCCTCGGGCAAGGTCGTCCACTCCGCCAAGCACCACCCCGTTTGGTTCACTCAGGCCAGGTAAAGCTTTCCGCGTCCACGATGCTGTACGCGTAGCCCTGCTCGGCCAGGAAGCGCTGACGGCGTGCCGCGAACTCCTGGTCGTTGGTGTCGCGTGACACGACGGCGAAGAACTTTGCCGGGCGTCCGTCGGCTTTCGGCCGCAAGACCCGGCCCAGGCGCTGCGCTTCTTCCTGTCGGCTCCCGTAGGTGCCCGAGACCTGGACGGCTACCGAGGCCTCCGGCAGGTCGATCGAAAAGTTGGCTACCTTGGACACGACCAGCACGGGTTCTTCGCCACGACGGAACCTGTCGTAGAGCCGCTCGCGCTCGCGCACCGCAGTGCGCCCAGTCAACGTCGGGGCCTCCAGGCGTACAGCGATCTCGTCCACCTGGTCGAGGTACTGCCCGATGACGAGCGTCGGCTCCCCGCGTTTTACGGCTTCGGCACAGATTTGTTCGACCACCCTCAGCTTCGAGCGGGCCGTCGCGCCGGTCCTGTAGGACTCCCCGGGCTCGGAAAGGGCGTACGCCATCCGTTCGTCGTCGGTCAGAGTGACCCTGACTTCTGTGCAAATGGCAGGCGCGACCCAGCCCTGGGCCTCCATGTCCCGCCACGGGGCGTCGTAGCGCTTCGGGCCGATCAGGCTGAAGACGTCGCCCTCCTTGCCGTCCTCGCGCACGAGTGTGGCGGTCAAACCGAGCCGGCGCCGGCTTTGGATCTCGGCTGCCATGCGGAAAACAGGGGCCGGGAGCAAATGGACTTCGTCGTAAACCACCAGGCCCCAGTCCTCCGCGGAGAAAATGTCCATATGAGGGAACAGGCCCCCTTTCCTCGAGACCAATATCTGGTAGGTGGCGAGGGTGACGGGGCGGATCTCCTTGCGGTCCCCCGAGTACTCCCCGATCTCGGCCTCCTCGAGGGTGGTGCGCGCCACCAGCTCGGCGCGCCACTGCCTGGCCGAGACGATGTTGGTGACGAGGATGAGGGTATGGGCGCTCGCTCGGGCCATCGCAGCCACGCCCACCAGGGTCTTGCCGGCGCCGCAGGGCAGGACGACGACCCCGCTGCCCGCAGCCATGAACGCTTCCGCCGCTTCGCGCTGGTAGGAGCGCAGCTCGAAGCCGTCCCCCTCCGAGAGCGCCATCGGGTGCGAGGCGCCGTCCACGTAGCCAGCCCGGTCGTCAGCGGGCCAGCCGACCTTCAGCAGAGCCTGCTTTAGCCGGCCCCGCTCCGAACGCACCACCGCGACCGTGGCCTCGTCGATGCGCACACCGAGCGAAGGGGCAACGGCCTTGGCTCGCAGCACCTCTTCCAGCACGGCGCGGTCGAAGGCACGCAGCACAAGGCCATGGACGGGGTCCATCTCGAGGTACAGGCGGCCGTAGCGCGACATCGTCTCGGCCACGTCGACCAGCAACGAGTGCGGCACGGGGTAGCGGGACCAGCGCATGAGGGCGTCGACTACCTGTTCGGCGTCGTGGCCGGCGGCGCGAGCGTTCCAGAGGGCCAGCGGCGTCACCCGATAGGTGTGCACGTGCTCGGGGGAGCGCTCCAGCTCGGCGAAGGGGCTGATCGCCGTACGGCAGGCGGGGGCCTCGTCGTGGTCGGTCTCGAGCAGCAGGGTCCGGTCGGACTGGACGATCAGCGGGCCGTCGTTCACGGGGCACCTACTTTCGAGCCCTGTAGCTCCTCTTCTGCTTCGGTCAGCACCCGGGCCCAGCGGACACGCCGTAACGTCAGCTCGGAGACGGCCCCGGTGCCCAGGCGGCGGGCCCGGGCGGAGTGCCCGTTGACGCGCAGCACCTCGGCGTTGTACTCGGACTCGACCCCGTTGCCACCCGCGTAGCACAGCCGCACGACCCAATCGCTGGCGAAGGCGTCCGCCAGCAGTGTGCTTATGT
>JBOGGK010000133.1:0-1643 GCA_050744045.1 Acidimicrobiales bacterium
GTCCACACCCTGCAGTGGGCCCGGGGCGCTTGGGTCATGGCGGAGACCAAGACTCAGCGGAGCCGGCGGACACTTCCTCTGCCAGGGCTGGGGGCGGCGGCGCTCGATCGTCAAAGAGCGCAGCAGGCGGCTGAGCGTCTCCGAGTCGGAAGCCGATGGGCGGACTCCTGGGGCCTGATCTTCACCACGCCCACCGGGCAGCCGCGGCTGGGGACCGCCGTCACCCGGCACTTTCAGCGGCAGTGCGCCGGCCTGGGGCTGCCTCCTATGAGGTTCCACGACCTCCGCCACACCGCCGCCACTTTCCTGGCCGGGGCGGGGCTGCCCGCCCGCGACGTTCAGGAGCACCTGGGCCACAGCTCGGTGGTGACCACCCTGGGCATCTACACGCACGTCGTGGCGGAAGCCGGGCGGGTGGTCGCCGATACCCTCGATGCAATCCTGGCGCCGCCCGCCGCCGGGCCGCCATGACGCCGACGGCTGCCCAGCCGCCGACCGGGGAGGAGACGGACGCCGGGCTCTCCCGCGCCGTGGTCGAGGCCCACGCTCACCGCCTCGGCTTCCCCTGGCGGACCGTCCGTTGGTTCGCTGGTCAAGGGCTCGTCGAGGGCCCCAGCTGGCGCAGCCGAGGGCCCCGCCTTCCCCGCGAAGTCTGGTACCCGGCGGCCCTCCCGGCACAGCTCGACGCCGTGAAGGCCGCCCACCGGGTCACCCATGACCCCAAGCAGCTTCGGCAAATGATTTGGTGGGGCGGTGGCCCGGCCGGCGCTGCGGCGGCGGCCCGCTCTGCCCTCTACCGGCGCGTCCGGGCCGACTGGGTAGCAGCGCTGAGGCCCATCCGTGCCGGCGCGGCCCAGCTCGCCGCTCTCGAGGAGGAGGAGGCCGCCTCCAGGGTGGAAGACCTACTGGCCGGGCTGGGCCAGCGCCGCGGGCTCCGGGCACAGGGGTTGTACCTGCCCCGTGATTGCCTCGCCCGCCAGTCCTTCGGGTGGTTCCTGCTCGGGGCGCTGACCGGGAGGCAGGACTGGCTCGAGCAGGAGGCGCGGGACCGGATGGACGCCGGAGCCCTTCCGAAGCCCCTGGAGCCGCCGGCACGCGCCGACTTCTGGGCGTGGGTCACGGCGGCGCTGCCCGTGGTCCTGCCGCGGGTGATTGCCAACACGGAGCACATCGGGGCCCTGGCCGAGGCCGGTGCCGAGTTCGGACGCGGGGGCTGGCGCGAGTGCCTGGCCGGGTGCTTCCCGACCGTGCCAGAGCCCGAGACCGCGCCCCCGCGGCTGGGCGCGCTAGCCGCAGTGGGGCGACATCCGGCCGTCACCGGCCTGGCAGTCATGGCCGTGCTACTCATCGCACCGCTGCCTGAGGAGGCCGCACCCACCCGCTGACCCTCCCTGCAGCCTCGGCGACTACGGCCGCACTTCGGAAGGGGCTTACAGGTGGCAACGGATGGTGCCGATTTCGCCAGAGGCGCTCTAGTACACCGGCGTGGTGAGTGCCTCAGCTCCGGTCCACCGGGCCGCTACTGTCGCGGTCCATCCCCCCGCTGTGCGCCTCGCGATCGCGATGAGGGGGCTTGACCAGAAGGGGCTGGCCCGGCTGGCGGGGGTGAGTGAGGCGACCGTCTCGAAGGCCCTACTCGGCCG
>JBOGGK010000134.1:0-2843 GCA_050744045.1 Acidimicrobiales bacterium
CGTATCCTCATGCTCTCGGCCAACAACATCCTCTCGCCCGCCACCGGGCGCCCGACGGTGACGCCCACCCAGGACATGGTCTTCGGTGCCTACTACCTGACGCTCGTGAAGGACGGTGCCACCGGGCAGGGGCGGGTGTTCCGCCACCTCCACGAGGTGCACCACGCCCTCGACGTGGGCGCGGTCGACTTGCACGCCAAGGTCACCTGGCGCGTCCCCGTCCCCGTTCCTGTCGAGGTTGGCGGCGCTGACGGCGCTTCGGGCGACGGCGTGACCTACGAGGCGATCGAGACTACGCCGGGCCGGATCATCTTCAACACCGCCCTGCCTGACGGCTTCCCCTTCGTCAACGACATCGTCGGCAGGCGCTCCTACAGCATCGGCCTCATCGTCGAAGACCTGGCCAGCAACTACCCCAGGGTGACGGTGGCCGACAGCCTGGACAAGATAAAAGAGCTCTGCTACCGCTACGCCACCCAGTCCGGCCTCACGATCTCGATGGAGGACGTCAAGGTGCCGGCCAAGAAGGCGGAGATCATCGCCCGCCACGAGGCCGACGCCGAAAAGGCGGAGAGCCAGTTCAAACGGGGCATCATCACCGACGACGAGCGCCGCCAGAAAGAGATCGAAATCTGGACCACAGCCAACTCCGAAGTGGGTAAGGCGATGGAAGAGAGCCTGCGCAAGATCGCTTTCAACCCCCTCGACATGATGGTCGACTCGGGCGCCCGGGGGAACCCCCAGCAAGTACGCCAGATCGCGGGCATGAAGGGCCTCGTGTCCAACCCCCGAGGAGAGATGATCCCCCGCCCGATCGTGTCCTCTTTCCGGGAGGGCCTGTCGGTGCTGGAGTACTTCATCTCGACCCACGGGGCCCGCAAAGGCCTGGCCGACACCGCATTGCGCACCGCTGACTCCGGATACCTCACCCGCCGGCTCGTCGACGTGGCCCAAGAGCTCATCGTGAGGGAAGACGACTGCGGCGGCACCCGCGGCATATGGGTGCGCAACGTCCAAGCCGACGACGAAAAGGCCCGCCACTACCTGGAGACTCGCCTTGACGGCCGGGTGCTTGCCCGCGACGTCAGCCTTTCGGACGGCACCGAGGTCCCTGCTGGCAGCGAGGTGGACGTGGCCCTCATGAACGTCCTGCGCGACGACCCAGCCGTCAGCGAGGTCATGGTCCGCTCCGTGCTCACCTGCGAGTCGACCCAGGGCATCTGCGCCAACTGCTACGGCCGCTCGCTCGCCGCCGACCAGCACATCGAGCTCGGGGAAGCAGTCGGCGTGATCGCCGCCCAGTCCATCGGTGAGCCGGGTACCCAGCTCACCATGCGTACCTTCCACACCGGGGGCATCGCGGGGGAGGACATCACCCACGGCCTTCCCCGGGTAGTCGAGCTGTTCGAGGCCCGCACCCCCAAGGGGGCCGCGGTCCTGGCCCGGACCTCGGGCGTGGTGCGCATCGCCGAGGAGGACAACAGCCGCCGGGTCTCGATCGTCGGCGACGACGGCAGCGAGGACGTTTACACGGTAGCCCTGCGGGCGAAATTGGCCGAGGGCATCCGCGACGGCGCTGAGGTGGCCGCCGGCGACGCCATAGTCGAAGGCCCCCGTGACCCCAAGCAACTGCTGGAGATCAAGGGCATCCGCGAGACCCAGCAATACCTGGTGGAGGAGGTCCAGCAGGTCTACCGCGACCAGGGCGTGTCCATACACGACAAGCACATAGAGCTGATCGTGCGCCAGATGCTGCGTCGCGTCCTCGTGGCCGAGCAGGGGGAGTCCCCCTTCCTGCCGGGCGAAAGGGTAGACGCCCGCCACTTCGCCGAGGTCAACCGGGAGCTCGTCCAGCAGGGCAAGCGCCCGGCCGAGGGCAGGCCCGAGCTCATGGGTATAACCAAAGCTTCGCTGGCCACAGACAGCTGGCTTTCGGCGGCCTCGTTCCAGGAGACGACCCGGGTGCTCACCGAAGCGGCCATCGAGGGACGCTCCGACCGGCTCTTCGGGCTCAAGGAGAACATCATCATCGGCAAGCTGATACCCGCCGGGACGGGCATGCCCCGCTACCGCGACATCATCGTCGACGCCCCCGAGGTCCAGCGCATGACGTTCTGGACTTCCGACGAGGAGCCGGGGACAGACGACCTCGCCGCCTGGCTGGCCAGCATCGGCAACGGGGCGCCCACCGACGGCGGGGCCACGTTCGACCCCGGGACCGGGTACGAGGACGGCTACGGCTACGGCACCTCTTACGAGGAGGGCACGAGCGGCTACTACGAAGGTGGCAGCGAGGAGCAGACCACCGGCTAAAGCCTGGGATCGGGGCTCTTGGGCCCGGCGAGCTGATCGAGGTGCGGCCCAAGGCGCCCGAAGAGGGCGCTTAGGCGCTTTTTAGTCGCTGTTCAGCGCCGGTTGAGATCGGCAGATTATCGTCAGGCGATCATGCCCCGGAGGTCGGCCCGATGACAACCACTCCCGGCGAGCGCGCCGCTCCCCCAATCCCGCCTCTATCCGACAGCGACTGGCAGTACCCCGCGCCAAGCCCGTCCGACGGCCAGGTCCCGCCTACGTCCCCACGGTGGAAACGTTTACGCCGGCGCTGGAAGTCGGCGTTAGCGGTCCTGGTCGTCGTCGCCCTTGCCGCGGCCGGGGGTGGTTACTACCTGGCGAGCCGGTCGAGCGGCGCGAACTGGTACGCGACTGCGGCGGCGGCGACCGGCGACATCAGGGAGACAACGTCGACCACAGGGACCATCGAACCGGCGACCCAGGCCCATGTCAACTTCGCCGTCGCCGGCACCGTCAGCCACCTTTACGTCGCCTCGGGCAAGACGGTGAAG
>JBOGGK010000135.1:0-7017 GCA_050744045.1 Acidimicrobiales bacterium
CCCCACCGCGCCGAGCGGGGGATCATCGATACCTCCGTCGTCATCGACCTCGAACAGCTCGAGGCAGGACAGCTCCCGATCGAGCTCGCCGTCAGCGCGATCACCATGGCGGAGCTCGCCGCCGGTCCTCACGCGACCGCGGACGCCGAAGAGCGGGCGCGCCGACAGGACCGACTACAGCGGGCGGAAGCGGCTTTCGATCCCCTTCCCTTCGACGGAGAGGCAGCCCGTGCCTATGGCCGGATCTACGCCACTGAGATCGCGAGCGGACGAAAGGCCCGTGGAACCCGGGCCCTGGATCTCCTGATCGCAGCGATGGCCTGCGCCGCCCACCTGCCCGTCTATACGCGCAACCCGGAAGACTTCCGAGGCCTGCAAGGGCTCGTCGACGTCATCGCAGTCTGAGAGCCACGAGCGGGCGGTTCGCGCAATCGAAGTTTGTGGGCGCTAGAGGACTCGAACCTCCGGCCTCAGCCGTGTGAAGGCTGCGGTCGCTCAAAAATATTAGGGCTCTGACAAGGGCTTACCCACGCTCCGCGCGTCCCGAAAATGGCAGTCGTGCCCCTCGCGTGCCCCATTTTCCTCGGGTGGGCCCTGAGCGGCTCCTCCGCAAGGCGCCCGACCACGAAGCGTGACGGGCGACCGAGCGACCTCGGGTAGGCTGGGTACAAGCCGAAAGGAGCCAGCAACGATGGCTAACACGATCCCGGAAGCACTCCAACCACTGGGCGACGCGAACACGGCTGACGATGTGTTCGGCGACCTCGAGGCAAAGACAGCTGCTGCCATCGCCGAAGCGGTCGATTACCGCCGGCGCCATGGCCTATCGATAGCCGTCGACCGCGGCAAAGGCGTCGAGATCCTGCAGTACCCGGTCGAGACCGGTTCGTAGGATCCTCGGTCGCCCCGTCCGACCTTGGCTCAAAGGTCGCTCTGACCGAGCCGCCTGAACTCGGCCCAACGAACTGGGTCGACGACTTCGACTTTGCCGGGTTCACCGCGGGCGACTGTGGCGGTTGCCAACTCGCTGTTGTCGATGAGAGACCATTTGTCGACCAACGGGATGTACAAGTCGAACAAGGCCTGCAGGCCGGCTCTCCACCGCCGACGCACAACCTCCTCGGGTACGTCGTGGCCGCCAGCAGCAACCCTCTCCGCCACTCGGGCCAGCGCCAGCTCAGGGCTCCTCAAGGCGATGAAGTGGAGCCGCACCACGTAACCCACCGTCCGCCACGATGAAATCGTCCCAGCCAGGCTCCGCCCTGCCAGGTTCGTTTCCACGCAGAAGGGCTCCCGGATGTCAACAAGATGTCTCATCTCGGCAAGTACCAGACGGCCGGCAGCGATGTCCAGCCCGGCTACCGGATGACCCTCCGCCCTCAACCGAGCGGCGACCACGTCCGCATTGAGGAAGACGCACTCAGCAGGTACCAGCCAGGTGCTGGCCGTGGACTTGCCTGCCCCGTTTGGCCCGGCGAGCACGACTGCTACTGGCCTTCTCTCACCTGTCACGCTCCACTGACTCCGCCACGCCAGTCACGTCGACTGGTCCCGGCGCCTGGGCGTTGCGCGGCTCTCCGTTGGGTCGCGGCGATAGTGGTGGTCAAGTGACTCGGCGGCTCGCCGATCGGCCGCCTCAGGGACGTGGGCGTACAGCTCCATGGTCAACTTCGAGGTGGCGTGGCCAGCACGTCCTTGCATGACCCTCGTGAGAACGCCCAGCTCCACCATGGTCGTGATCGCAGCGTGCCGTAGGCCATGGAACGTCAGCGACGTGTCGAGCCCTGCTCTCACCACTGCCGGTGCGAAGGTGCGATCGCCAAAGCGCCTCCGGAGGATCCCGTCTCGCGGCCCAACAAAAACGAGCGCATCTGGATCGCCGGACGCCTCCCTTCGGTGGTGGGCGAGGTGTTGGGCCAGCTCCTCGATCAAGAAGGCAGGGACTGAAAGAGTCCTGAGCCCGGCGGCTGTCTTGGCCTCGCTGACGATCGCGAGGTGACCGGCTGTTTCTTCGACAACCTGAGCCACAGTGACCGTCCGGCGCAAGAAGTCGATGTCCCGCACCCGCAAGCCGACCGCCTCGCCCCAACGTAGACCAAGCACACCACCGACGAGCACCAGCGCCCTCTAGCGGGCAGGCACCTCAGAAGCGAGCTTCTCGAGTTGCTCCGGGCTTACCGGTACCCGACGGGGCGGACGGGACCGCGGTAGGGCGATCTTCCGAGCGGGTGAACGTCCGATGAGGTCGGCGTCGACCGCGGCGTTGAATACGGCGCGCAATGCCGAGAAGTCCCGGGCCAGGGTCGCTGGCGCCACCAACTTGGCTCGGGCGTCCACCGCCCCCTGGACGTGCATCGGCGTTATGGAGACCAAGGGCCGGGAGCCGAGGTCCGGGAGGAAGACGTCGAGCGCCTGGCGATCACGGGCGACGCTGTTGCCGCGCTTGCCCGGACGAGCCAGCCACTGGTCCGCCCACCCTGACAGCGTGATCATGCCGGAGCGAGGGTCTATGTACTGGCCCCGGGCAAGGTCCGCCTCGATGGTAGCGAGGTAGCGAGACGCGTCCCCCTTCGTCGGGAAGGTCCTCGGCGCCGAGCGCAGCTCCCCGTCACCGATCTGGTAACGCGCCTGCCACCGTCCCGAAGGGAGCTTGCGGATACGTCCAAACTGGCGTCGGCTCATCGGTTACTCCTTGGGGCACGCGCGGCCCTCAGAACTCACAAAGGTAGTCGGCCGGTGCGACAGCAAGCCCCATCACCTCGCCGCGGTGCGCGGCTCTGCGGTGGGACGGCGCGCACCCGGGTACCTCCAGGCTGGTTACTGACAACACGCCAACAATAGCGGCACGAAAGTGCGGCATCGTGTTGCAGCCCTTGACCGTCCATAATTGACTGTTATTGTCCGTCCAGTACCATCCCGTGCCACTGACGAACGTCCACGGACGCCTACTGACGTCAGGACTTCTTTTCCGCCGACGACAGTTCACCGGTGAGGAACCGTTCCCCGCTTTCGCCTCTTCCCCCGCATCCGGGCTACAAGCTGCGAGCACGGTCCCCGCGTCTCCACTTCCTCATGGTTTTTCGTGACCGTTACTGCCCGTTATTGACCGTTCGCAAGAAATCTCTTTACACGTCGCGGCAGGGCCTGTATAAAGCAAAAGAAGCTCGAACACGTTTACAACCTCCGGTTGTCAATAAAGGCTCCAGCCGGGCGATTTGCGACAGAAGGGTGGTGGCCGGTGGCGTGGATGAGGATGATGGGTGCCGAGTCGGTCGGCTACCACGAGCGCACCGTCCTCGGCCGCGCCGACCACCCGGTGGCCAATGCCCTCGACTACTACGCGTCGAGAGGCGAGACGCCGATGGCATGGGGCGGCTCCGGCGCCGGCCTGCTCGGCCTGCAGGGCGAAGTCGACATCGACGAGTGGCGGGAGGTCTTCGCCACCGGCGGGGCGCACCACCCCGAGACTTACGAACGCCTCGTGGCCTGCATGCGGCCGGGTATGGAACTTGTCATAAGTCCCAGCAAGTCAGTTGCAGAGCTGGGCGTCCTAGGCAAACCAGAAGACATGCATGCCGTCCTCGACGCAGAACGGGACGCGACGATGGCCTACCTCGACGAGGTCGTCCGCGAGCAGGGCGGGAGACGAGGGCGGGCACAGGTGCGTACCCCTACAGGCGGCCTCACTTGGGCGGTGTCCCGGCACGCGACCACCGGAGCGGCGACCCCCAGCCCCACGACCACCTTCTGCTAGCGAACCTCCAGTTCATGCAGGACGCCCGCGGCGGCTGGAAGGCGCTGGACACGGCCCTGCTGCGAGACCACCTCCACGCCGCGACCGCGATTGGGCGCATGGCGGCTGCGGCCAAGGCGGTCGAGCTGGGCTACGGGATCGAGCCCGACCCCGGCCCTTCAGGGCGCCTGGGTGGCTGGGCCATCTCAGGCGTCCCGAAAGAAGCCTGCGAGGTGCATTCGTCCCGCTCGGCCCAGATCGACGAGGCCGTCGGCCCTGATGTCTCTTACCAGGCCCGCTCCGTCGCTGCCCGCGCTACCAGGGACCGCAAGGCCCACACGCCGGCCGAGGACCTCCTGCCCCGCTGGAGGGAGGAGCTGGCCGCGGCCGGCTACCCGGTGCCGGAACTGGCAGCAGCTGTCGAGCATGCCGGCCGCGAGTACGTGCTCACCTGGCGCCTTGAGCACCACCAGGAGGTGCTCACGCCGCGCCACGTGCTCGTCTTGGACGAAGGGTCGATGACGTCGGACGCCGACGTGGCCAAGCTCCTCGGGGCGGTGGAGCGCTCCGGGGCGAAGCTGGTCGCCGTCGGCGACTACCGCCAGCTCCGCTCGGTAGGCCCTGGCGGGGCGCTGGAAGCCCTCTCTGCGCGCCACCCCGGCCACGTGTGGGCTCTCACGGACAACCTCCGCCAGCGCGACCCTGCCGAGCGCCACACCCTGGACCATCTGAGGGCCGGGAGCGTTTCGTCCGCGGTCCGGTGGTACCAGGGCCACGGGCGCCTGCACGCTGCCCCTGACCGGGCACAAGCCGGGCTCGAAATGGTGGCGGCCTGGACCCACGACGTGGCCGAGGGGCGCGAAGCCCTGCTGGTCGCCTACCGCCGCGACGCTGTGGAGGCCCTGAACCGGGCGGCCCGGGCCGTCTGGGACAGGCGCGGCCGGCTGAGCGGCCCTGAGCTGGAGGCGCCGGGCGGCCGGCGTTACCGGGCCGGCGACCGGGTCGTCACCCTCGCCCCGGGCCCCGGGGCTCCTGGGTGACGTCCCAGCGAGGGACCGTCACCTCCGTCGACCCGTCCGCTCAGTCGCTCACGGTAACTACCCCCGAAGGCGCCGAGTTGCACATGGGGCGCGACGACATCGGGGCAGACAAGCTGGCCTACGGGTTCGCGATGACGGCTCACAGAAGCCAGGGCCAGACGGTAGACGCCACCTACGCCTTGGAGGAAGGCGGGGGGAGGGAGCTGGCCTACGTCTCGATGAGCCGGGCGCGGGGCGAGAGCCACGTCTACGTCGTCGCCCCTGACACCGCCTCCGCCACCGCCCGCGTCGCCTGGGCCTGGGGCCAGGAACGCCGCCACGCATGGGCTACGGACCGCCAGCCCGCGAAGACCATGGCCGAGCTGTACATCGAGCGCCGGCAGCTCCTCACCTCGGTCCCGCCCGACAAGTCAGCAGCACTGGAAGACCTGCGGCGCCAGCTGGCCTCGGCGGAACAGGACGGGCGCGACCTCCACCAGGGCAGCGGGCGCTGGGCCTACACCCCGGCCGGCGACGCAGCCCGCGCCCTCGGCCGAGCCGCTGAGGACTACCAAGAGGCTTCGCGGTCACTCGACCGACCAGGGCTCGGCTTCTGGGTCAGGCACAAGGCTCGTGCCAACACGCAAGAAGCGAGCGCCCGCTTCGACCGCGCCATGGAGGCGTGGAACGCTACCGGCGAGCCTCACGCCCGCCAGGTCGAGGCGGGACGTGCCCGGCTCGTCTCCGAGGTCGCCCAGCACGAGCAGGCCCAGCGGGCAAGGGAGGCCTTCCTCGCCGAGCACCCCGACCTCCCCGCCAGGGTGGCCGAGGTCGACCGGGAGATCAGGCGGCACGAGGAGCGAGAGCGCCAGCTCAGCTGGCAGCGGCTGCTGGAGCAGGCACGGTCGCGCGCCGTATGGCCTTCCCACGACCTCGGCCATGACACCGCGCTGGGGATCGACCTCTGAGTGCTGCGAACGAAAAGCACGCCGCCTCCGGCGGCGCTCCCGCACCGCCGCCTCCGGTGGCGGCTTGGGGCCCGTGGGGACGAGATGGCGCCGTCGGGGGCATTATGCGGTCGCGTTATGCTCGCGGCAAACTGGCCTCTGACAAGCGCAGATCGCCGATTATTCAACTACGCCAATTTGTGGACCATGGCGGGGCAGTCCGCACATAATGGCCCATTCTGGCACGCCAAATTCGAGGCATGCGCGACATGAACGGGTGTCGAGCGAAGAACGTCGTCTGCTTTCAGTCCAGCTCCCCGGTCTGTTGCTAAGGGATGGCCAAGCCAGTGCATCTTGGGGTTCACATGGTCAGTGCCGGTGTGCTCGGGCGAAGAGGGCAGTGCTTTTAGGGTGTGGGGAGGCGGACGGTCACCCTCAGTCCCCCGTTGGGGAGGGCGTCTGCTTGCAGCTGTCCACCGTGGGCGCTCACTACCGAGGCGACGATGGACAGCCCGAGGCCAACGCCTCCGGCGTTGTCAACCCGTTGGTCGAGGCGGGTGAACGGTTCGAACAGTGATGGCAGCTTCGCCTCCGGGACCATTAGCCCGGTATTCGCTACCAAGAGGTAGGAGTGGCCGTGGGCTATGCCGGTCTCAACTTGTGCGGAGCCACCCGGCACGTTGTAACGGACGGCGTTGTCCACGAGGTTGGCGGCGAGGCGATCAACAAGGACGCGGTCGCCAAGAGCGGGAGCAGCTGAGAGTTCGGCTTCGATGGCGATGTCGGATGCTCTCGCGGACGTGCTGGCCTGGTCGATCGCGTCTTGCGCCGCTGCTTCGAGGTCCACCAGTTCTCGACCCGTGAGACCACGGTCGGAGCGGGCCAAGGTGAGGAGGCCGTCGATGATCGCTTCGGACCGCCCGAGCGCTTCCCGCACGCGCCCGACGAGCACCCCGAAGCCTTCAATGGTCCTCGTGGGCTTGGCCGTGGCTACGTCGATGAGCGTGCGCACCGAGGTGAGCGGGGTTCGTAGCTCGTGCGAGGCGTTGGCCACGAATCTTCGCTGGCTGGCAAAGGCAAGGTCGAGGCGGTCCAGCATGTCGTCGAAGGTGTCGGCGAGCTCCCTGAGCTCATCACGTGGCCCGTCGAGGCGGATGCGCTCGTCGAGGTGCTCTAGGGACGCACGCCGTGCCGCTCCGGTGACCTTGTGGAGCGGGACCAGGACCCGTTTGCCGACCGCCCATCCCAGGATGCCCGCCACCACGGTGGCGACGACAAGGCCGACCAGGGACCACAGGAGCAGTTCGTGGAGGTCGCG
>JBOGGK010000136.1:0-3403 GCA_050744045.1 Acidimicrobiales bacterium
CCGGTCACCGCCTGCTTGACCTCGTTGGGGCTGTACTGGACCACCGGTATGCCCACTTCGGCGGCAGCCGCCAGAGCCAGCCCGCTCGCTTGGCCGACAGACATGGCGGTCTTCGCGTTGGCCTGGAACAGCACCCGCTCCACCACGACCACCTCGGGCGACAGGCGGGCGAAGAGCAATCGCAGGTCCCCCAGGAGCTCGGCCAACCGGTCAGCCAGCGGCTCAGCGGCCGGCGTCGTGAGCACACCCGAGACAACGGCCACGCGTTGGCCGCCCTCTTGGCGCACGGCGCCGTAACCGCACCGGGACAGGCCGGGGTCGATACCGAGCACGAACATCAGTTCGCTACTTTACCAGCCGCCACCCGCTCAATGGTGGATCCCACGGAGGCTGCCTGTTCGGGTGAAACGCGCGCTACACAGCCCTTTTTTCACCCAGAGCGCCCCCGGGCAGGCCGGCCCTAGACTTCGACGAGCTCCATGACCGAATCGGGGATATCAAAATTGGAGTAGACGTTTTGCACGTCGTCGTGGTCGTCCAGCATGTCGATGAGGCGCAGCACCTTGCGGGCGTCGCCCTCGCTGGCGATCGGCACCGACTGCGAGGGCTGCATGGTGACCTCGGCGCTGCCGGCCGGCCAGCCCTTGGCCTCGATGGCGCCCCGGACAGCGGCGAGCCCGCCCGGAGGCGTCACGACTTCCCAGCCGTCGCCCAGGTCCCGGACGTCCTCGGCACCGGCATCGGCCACCGCCAGCGTGAGCTCGTCCTCGTCCAGCTTCCCGTCATTGGGCACCATCACGATGCCTTTGCGCTCGAACTGCCACGAGACGGCGCCGGGCTCGGCCATCGAGCCGCCGTTCCTGGTGAAGATGGCACGGATGTCGGCGCCTGTGCGGTTGCGGTTGTCGGTCAGGCACTCCACGATGACGGCGACGCCACAGGGGGCGTAACCCTCATAGGCCACCTGCTCATAACGGACGCCCTCGAGCTCCCCGGTGCCGCGCTTTATGGCCCGCTCGATGGTCTCCATAGGGACCGAGGCATCACGCGCTTTTTGGTACATCGTCCGCAAGGTCGGGTTGGCGTCGAGGTCCCCCCCGCCTTCGCGTGCCGCCACCTCTACCTGGCGGATTATCTTGGCGAACAACTTGCCGCGGGCTTTGTCCAGAGCACCTTTCTTGTGCTTGGTTGTGGCCCATTTAGAGTGCCCTGACATTTTCCTCCCTCGTGGCACGAACCTGATATTCGAGGAAAAGCTCGTGCAGACGGGTCTCGCCCACGAGCTCGGGATGGAACGAGCTGACCAGCACCTGGCCTTGCCGGCACACGACGGGACGCCGCCCCGTCGGCGTGGCCACCGTGGCGAGGACCTCGACGTCATGCCCCACCCTTTCGACCACCGGAGCACGTATGAAAACGGCGTGCATCGGTGATAAGAGCCCACTCACGTCGAGATCGGCCTCGAACGAGTCTCGCTGGCGCCCGAAGGCATTGCGCCGGACGGAGATGTCGATAGCGCCGAAGCAATGCTGGCCCGGCCGGCCGTCCAGCACTTCCCGGGCGAGCACGATCATCCCTGCGCAGGTGCCGAGCACAGGCATCCCTTGGGCCAGGCGGGAACCGACGGGCTCGAGCAAGCCCGAGCTTTCCAGCAGCAGCGAGATCGTCGTCGATTCCCCGCCGGGGACGACGAGGGAGCCGACGCCTTCGAGGTCGCGCGGCCCCCGGACCTCCACCGCTCGGGCGCCGAGCCGGGCAAAAACCTCTACATGCTCGCGGAAATCACCCTGGAGGGCGAGGACGCCGACCGGCCCGAGGTCGCCGGTGACGGCCGGGCCCACCACCTGGGGGCACCTTTCCCATCGGGAGCGGCCCTTACCAGCCCCGCTCGGACAGGCGGGTCGCCACGGTGCCTGCCTCCTGCCCGCGCATGGCCTCGCCCAAGCCGCGGCTCACCTTGGTCACTATCTCATAGTCGGAGTAGTGCGTGGTGGCCTCCACTATCGCCCGTGCGAAGCGGGGCGGGTCGGAGCTTTTGAAGATGCCCGAACCGACGAAGACCGCCTGGGCGCCCAGGTGCATGACCAAAGCGGCGTCGGCCGGCGTCGCTATCCCGCCGGCGCAGAACAGCGGCACGGGCAGCTCGCCCGTCTCGGCCACCTCCTTGACGAGCTCTACCGGTGCCATCAGCTGCTTGGCCCATGCGAATATCTCGGCCGAGTCGGCCTGGGTGACCTTGCGGATGTCCCCCAGCACCTGGCGGAGGTGGCGCACCGCCTCCTTGACGTCGCCGGTGCCGGCCTCACCCTTGGAGCGGATCATGGCCGCTCCTTCGGAAATACGCCGCAGGGCTTCCCCGAGGTTGTTGGCGCCGCACACGAAAGGCACCGTGAACGGCCACTTGTCGATGTGGTGCTCGTCGTCAGCCGGGGTCAGGACCTCGCTCTCGTCGATGTAATCGACTCCCAAGACCTCGAGCACCCGGGCCTCGGCGAAGTGGCCGATGCGGGCCTTGGCCATCACCGGGATGCTCACAGCCGCCTTGATGCCCTCGACGAGCGCGGGGTCGCTCATCCGGGCGACACCCCCGTCCCGGCGGATGTCGGCGGGCACGCGCTCGAGCGCCATCACCGCGGCCGCACCCGCCTCTTCTGCGATCGCGGCCTGCTCGGCGGTGACGACGTCCATGATGACCCCGCCCCGCAACTGCGTCGCCAGGCCCCGCTTGACCAGCCCCGTCCCCCGTACTCGCCTTTCTTCGCCGGCACCGCCCGGGGCAGGCTCGCCGGTCCCGCTCGAAATGGCCCCCGCCTGGCCGTCGTTGTGAGTCATGACCCCATGCTACCTGGCCGCGGGCGCCCATCTGGATGGGTTTGCAACGCTCAGGAGAGGCCCACCTCCGGCCTGCGTCGCCTCCGGCCTGCGTCGCCGCCGGCGTCGAAGCTCCCATTCGGCCGTCCATCAGCCGTTCCCTCGTCAGGGTTCCCGGCCAGAGCTGACCAGCCAGAGCTCAGACAGGCAACAGCTGACCGGCCAGAGCCGACCGGTCAGAGCTCTCGCAGCGCCTCGATGCGGTCCTTCATAGAGGTGAGCGGCTCCGCCCCCCCGCCAGGGTCGGCTAACCACAGGTGAGCCGTCGCCCGGGAGGCGCCCCGGACGTGGGTGCCCTTTGCCTCCATTTTCTCCAGTGCGCCGACGAGCCCGGGTGGGTAGCGGGTGAAGTTCGCCGCCGCCCGGTCCATGGCTGTGACCGGTTCAGGGGGTGAGAGCATGGTGGCACCGATACCCAGGGTCGCCACCATGACCGTGGCCGGGAGCATGTCGTTGCAACGGATACGGGTAAGCTGCTGGGCCACCACACCTTCGAGCTCCATACGGGTGAGCTCGTCCAGCAGGCCTTGGG
>JBOGGK010000137.1:0-5376 GCA_050744045.1 Acidimicrobiales bacterium
ACGGGTGCCCGGGCGGGGCCCCGCGCAGCCGGGAGCGTCCGGGGCACGCGGCGAGGCCGCTCCCGCCAGCCGGGAGGCGATGTGAGCACGAAAATCTGGTACTGCGCCAGTTGCGGGTACGAGGTCGACAGCCGAGGCCGCTGCCACAGCTGTGGCCAGCGGCTCATCCCCTCGCCCCTGCCCGAGCTCGAGTCCGGCCCCGACGACGACGAGGTCGGTTACCGCCTCGACCAGTGGGACGACCAGACGAGGGCGCGGCTGATCCGCTCGCTCGTCTCCGCCAAGGTCCTCCACCGCTTCGAGGAAGACGACCTCGTCATATTGGCGGCCGACGAGGCTGAGGTCGACAAGATGGTGGCCCGGGCGACAGGCAACCTTCAAGAGGACGACGACGACATCTGGGGGGCCGATGAAGACCACCGGAGGACGGCCCCCGGCGACGTGAGCGCCTCCCGGGACCTCTACGAGGCGGCCCGGCGCCTGCGGGACGACCCTACCGACATGCAGGCGGACGTGGCCCTGGGGGAGGCGTCGGCCGCGCTGTTCACCGTTGACTACCTTCCCGGCCTGGACGATGCAGGCATGGCTGCAGTCGGGAGGGTAACCCGCCGGCTCTTGGGCGCCCTTGGGGCCGACGAAGCCCTCGAGCAGGAGATCAGCCACGAGGCCGAGGTGCTCTGCCGGCTGGTCGCTCCGAGCGCTGGCCAGGAGCAAGGCGACGCCGAGGCGGGACGCGCCAGCGCCCGGCTCGAAAAAGGGGCCAGGGACAGGGGCCGGCTGGTCGCGCTGCCCCAGTCCGTAGTGACCCCGGGCGGCGAGGTGGCGGGGACGCCGAGCGAGGAGCCGGCCTTAGCTGCGGCCGGCGAGGTAGGCGTCGAAGAAGTGCGTGCTGGCGAGGTGGGTGCCGGCGGCGGCGAGGTGGGTGCCGGCGAGGGGGAGGTGGACCTCGAGGAGGAGGAGGAAGAAGAAGAAGACGGGACGGGCGAGCTCGTGTACGAGCTTGCCGAATGGCTCCCCGAGCAGCGCGTCGAGCTCTCGATGGTGCTCGAGGCGGCCGGCATCGCTTACAACTGGGACAGCACCGACCTGACGGTCGCCGAGGAGCACGAGCGTGAGGTCGACGGCCTGTTCGAGCAGGTGCGTGGCCTGGTCGACGAGGACGACGAGGCCCGCTACCACAGGATCGAAGAGCTCTTCGGGGCAGTGGACAGGCTGGCCAACGACCCGAGCAACGAGGAGCGCCAGCATGCCTTCCTGGACGCGGTCGGCGCCGTCGAGCTGCCGACGCCGGTGGGGGTCGACGACACCTTCTGGTGGCGGGTGCGCAGCCAGGGCCATGTCCTGGTGGGGGCGTTGGAGCACGACGCCCGGGTGGACGAGATCTCCCGGGAGGCCGCTTTGCTGGCCGAGATGCTGCACGAAATGGTGTAGCAACCCCGGCTCGGACCTCAACGTCGGTACCGAGCGATCACAGGTGCAGAAAGCCCAGCCAGATCGCCGGGGTTTTTTGTACCTTTGCTACGTTTTCGGGCTAACCGCCTGGAGCTTATGTAAACCTAGGCGCGCCGGAGGGACGAGCCGAGAAGATACGGCAGCCGCCGGCGACAAGTCCTCCAGGGCGACGCCGGCGCTCTCGGGGTAGGCCACGAGGACCAGCACCACCAGCGCCGCCGGCGCCAACGCGAGCACGGCCAAGGCCGGTGCCAGAGCCCCCAAAGGGCCGGCGAGGGCGCCGGTTGCCAGTAAGCCCGCCACCGCCCCGAGCGAGGACGCCGCCGCCACCAGGCCCGCCGACCGGGCCCGGCTGGAGGTGGCGAACAGCTCGGCGCCGTAGACCCCGAGCACGGGGGCGGTGGCGTAGAAGAAGAACTGGCTGAAGGTGGTGGCCCCCCACATCGCCCAACCGTGAGCGAGGTAAGCGACCAGGGTGGCCGAAGTCGCTCCTGCCACGCAGGCGGCGGCGACCGGCCGGCGGCCGTGGGTGTCTGCCAGGCGCCCTCCCACCAGCACCCCAACCCCGCCCAGGGTGCCCGTCACCTGTTGCAGCACTGAGATGGCAAGGGGGCTGTAGTGGCGCCCGTGGCGGAGGAACTGCGTCTGGAACTGGCCGGCGGGAGCGGCGAAGACCGCGAAGAGGAAGGCGCCGGCGCACACCAGCGCCAGGCGGCCGGGCGGCGAGCCGAGCCAGGCGGTTGCCGAGCTGAGCGGTCCCGAGCTGAGCGGTCCCGAGCTGAGCGGTCCCATTTCTTTAGTCCCTCCCGCCGCCAGCAGCCCCTCCCAGCGCTGGCTCTCGGGGAGCCGGCGGGCGCTCAGGACGACGACCGGCAGGGCGGCGACACTCAGGGCGTAGACCCAGCGCCAGCCGCCCGGCCCCGTCCCCGCCAGGGGGAGGAGGGCAAGGGGCACCCCCCCTCCCAGGCCGCCGGCCATGCCCAGTACCCCGACCGCCCAGGCGCGGCACCCGCGGGGGACTTCTTCGACTGCCACCACGACGGCGGCGATCCCCCCCGCCGCCACCAGGGCACCCGCCGCCACCTGGGCCGTGGCCAGCCAGGCGATCGAGGGGGCCAAGGCGCTCAGCTCGCTCACAACGGCGCCCCCTCCGGTCGCCCACAGCACGACCGCCCTCCGCCCCCGCCGGTCGGCGAGCACGAGGGCGGCCAGCGCGGGCAGGGCGGACAGCTCCACGGCGGCGAAGACAGAGCCCTGGGCGAAGGTCCCGGCACCCATCTGGCTCGCCGCGTAGGTGAGCGTCTCGGGGAGGGCGCCGGCGACGAACCCCTGCACGGCAACCAGCGCGGCCAGTGTGGCGAGCACCGTCGCCGCCCGGCGAGAGAGCCGCTCCGGCGGTCCCCACCATGGCATCCGGTCGCCCCGGGTGGTCCGCAGCTTCCCGAGCGAAAGCCGGAGCGGCGGCGCCAAGAGCCAGGACCACCACGGGAGGCCGACCCTCAGCTCGACGACCTGCTTGGCGAGGTAACGGCCGTCTTCCCTCGCCCGCACCTCGACCGTACGCCGGTAACGGCGGAGGGGCCCCTCAACCTGGGCGAACGAACGGGAGATGCACCCGTCCGGCGGGGGCAGGCCCAGCCCGGAGGTCGGGGCTTCGTCGGCCCCTGTGCCCGGGGCCTCGTCCACCAGGCCGTGGCGAGGGACGAGCAGGGCGCCCGCCTCGACGGCGCCTACGGCGCGCCGGCAGACCTTAGTGGCCACCCTCGCCACCCGCCCGGCCTCCCCCGGCACCGCTCCAGCCCCCCTCGCCACCCGTTCGGCCCCCCTCGGCGCCGCCCGAGCCCCCCTCGGCGCCAAAAGAGCCGAAAGAGCGGTAGAGCTCGGCGTACGCGGCGGTGGCCTGGACAAGCTGGCCGACGTCCACCCACTCGTCGATCCCGTGAGCCTGGGCCACGTCCCCCGGGCCGCAGACGACGGCCGGGACCCCGCCCTGGTTGCGCACGAAGCGGGCATCGGTCGTGAAGGTCATGCCGATCGTGGCCGGGAGCTCGCCGGTGGCAGCGGCCACGCAGCGGCGGGCCAGCTGGGCGAAGGGGTGGTCGGCGCTCATCTCGCTCCCCTCCCCGTAGTCGTCGACCTCGATCTCGTAGTCGACCCCGGCGAGCCCCGCCCGCTCCAGGCGCGTCCTGATGCTGCCAATGGCGTCTTCCAGGCTGGTGCCGGGCAGGAGCCGGCGGTCGAAGCCGACCCGGGCTTGCTCCGCCACGACGTTCACGGCGCTGCCCCCATGGACGGTGCCGACGTTGGCGGTCGGCCGGCCGAGGAGGGGGTGCTCGGGGTCGCCGAAGTCGCCGGCATGGAGAGCGAGCACGATCTGGGCCGCGTGCTCGACGGCCGAGACCGCTTCGCGGGGCCGGCTCCCGTGGCCGGGCCGGCCCTTGACCTTGATCTCGCCCTGGAGCAGGCCCCGCTCGGCCACGCAGACGGCGAGCGAGGTGGGCTCGGGCACCAGGCACGCGTCCCCCCGCAGGTAGCCCGCTTCCAGGAGGGCCCGGGTGCCCAGCGCGCCCCCTTTTTCTTCGTCCGCCACGAACTGGAACACGATCTCGCAAGCCGGGCTCTCCCCCGCCGCTTCCAGGGCGCGGAGAGCGCAGATAGCGGCCGCTATGCCGCCCTTCATGTCAGCGCTGCCCCGGCCGTACAGCCGCCCGCCGGCCACCGTCGGGCTGAACGGGGCCCGCTGCCACCGTTCGGCGACGACGGGCACCACATCGGTATGGCCGTTCACGATCAGGGTGGGCCGGCCGGTGCCGCCAGCGCCGAGACGGGCCACGAGCGACAGCCTCCCGGGCGCGGGCTCGACTTCGCTCCACGATGGCCGCCACGGAGCGAGTGCCTGGCGGAGCAACCCGGCCACGCCTCGTTCGTTGCCGGGAGGGTTGGCGGTGTCGACCGCTACCAGGTCGCCGGCGAGCTGGAGGAGGGCACCGGGGTCCACATGCCGGACCAGTCCGGGACCTGCGGCTGCCGCTCCCCCAGGTTGCACCGGCCCGCGCTCCTCGCTCGTCAAACCGACTTGGCCCAGGCGACCGAGCCCATTATCGCGAAGTTGCCCAGGTCAGGGTGGGAGGGGACCACCCGCACAGTGAACCCGTGGCGCCCGGCGGTGTCGCAGACGAAGCTGCCTTCCCACAGGCCCGGGCCGGGCTCGGCCGAGTTGCCGACCAGCTCCATGGGCACCTTCTCGACCGCGTCCCAGTCCGCCATCTCGTCGGCGCCGGTCACCGGCCCGTGCAGGAGCTCGACGGCCACCTCGCTCGGCCGGAGGTCGCCGAGGGTGACCTCGGCGGTAGCGCGGCGGATGGCGCCCAGGTCGGTCACGAACGTCGTGGAGCCGGCGTCGACGGAAAGGACGGCCACCTTGTCCCACTCGTCGGCGACCCGGCGCTTCCACTGGGCGAGCGCTTTCGCCTTGGCGAAGCTGTTAGCGCTGAGCGCCTCGGACCGTTTGGCCATGGGCTCGTACATCTGGCGGACGTAGTCCCTCACCATCCGGGAGGCCTGCACACGGGGGCCGAGGGAGCTGAGCGAGTCCTTGATGCGCGCCACCCACTGGCGGGGGAAGCGGTCGACACCCCGGTCGTAGTAGAGGGGTAATACCTGGCGTTCGAGGATCTCGAACAGGCTGTTGGCCTCCACCTCGTCCCTGCGTAGGTCGGCATAGGACTCCGCCGAAGCGATCTGCCAGCCGTTCTTCCCGTCGAACATCTCGTCCCACCAGCCGTCGAGCACCGAGCAATTGAGCGCCCCGTTGAGGGCCGCTTTCTGCCCGCTGGTGCCGCTGGCCTCCAGTGGCCGGCGCGGGTTGTTCAGCCACACGTCGCAGCCCTGCAGCATCATGCGGGCGACGGCGATGTCGTAGTC
>JBOGGK010000138.1:0-2112 GCA_050744045.1 Acidimicrobiales bacterium
CTTCCTCGGCAGCACCCTGCCAGGACTGCAGCCGATGAAGCCCGGCAGCTGCGGCCCGGGCGCGCTCGGCATCTACGCGGTCATCTACGACGAGGATCGCAACGAGATCCCCAAGGGCAGCGGCACCGCGGGCAACATCTGCATCCGCAACCCGTGGCCCGGCATCATGCAGACGATCTGGGGCCAGCCGGAGCGGTTCGTAGAGACCTACTACGCCAAATATTGCCAGAACGGCTCGAGCAAGGACTGGCACGACTGGCCGTTCCTCTGCGGCGACGGGGCGGTGCAAGCCGTCGACGGCTACTACAGGATCCTCGGGCGCGTCGACGACGTCATCAACGTTGCCGGCCACCGCCTCGGCACCAAAGAGCTCGAGTCTGCGGTCCTCACCGTGCCCGAGGTGACCGAAGCTGCAGCGGTCCCTGTGATAGACGAGGTCCGCGGCCGCGTGGTGGAGATGTACGTCGCCCTGAAACCAGGGCTGGCGCCCAGCAAAGAGATCGAAGAAAAAGTCAAGGCCTCGATCGAGGTCGAGATCGGCAAGGTGGCGAGGCCGAAGAACGTGTGGATCGTCCCTGACATGCCGAAGACCCGCTCGGGCAAGATCATGCGCCGGGTCATCGCGAGCATCTCCAATTTCGCCGACGTCGGCGACATAACGACCCTCGCCAACCCCGACGTCGTCGATGGCATCCGCCGCCTGGTGTACAAGGAAAAAACAGAGCGGGGAGAGGCGCCCCGCCCCCTGAACGAAAAGGAGCTGGCCGAGATCACCTCCTTCGGCCGCACCGAGTAGCACATCCGGCCGCCGCCCACCGGCCCAGGCCCCCAAAGTAAAGTTGCGCTCCGTGCCCCGCGCGACGTTACGGCTCCGGGGCCGGGCGGCGGAGGAGAACGGCCGCCTTGCTACGGCCACGCCGATGGTGGGCGCCGAGGCGGCGAACCAGCCAGGCCCGGCCTGGCTGGGCTGGTTGCGCTGGGCGGGCGGGCGGGGACGGTGGGGCGAGAGGTTGCCCCTGCCGGCGGTTGCCGCCGTCGTCGGGTGGAACTTGTGGAGCCTGCGTGCCACGCTACGTCCCGTCGCCTACCTCTACGACGCCTCGGTGCACTCCGAGATGGTCGGTTTCGCGACCCGGGCCATCGAGGCCGGGCATCTGCCCTACACCTCCTGGTTCCCCTACCTGGGGCTCGGCTCGGCGGCGTTCCTCCACTACCAGAGCCTCGGGGCGGTGCTGACCGGGTTGGCCGGGACGGTAGCGGGCCCGGGGACCGCCTTCCGCTGGTCCCTGTACCTGTTGGTGGCCCTCTGGCCTGTTGCCGTCCTGGCCTCGGGGCGGCTGCTCGGGCTGGCCTGGCCGGCGGCGACCATCGCTGCCGTGCTGTCGCCGTTCGTGGTGAGCTACACCGGGATCGCCTTCGAGCGAGGAGCATACTCCTGGACTGGGGGGGCGGAAGTCTGGACGCAGCTGCTCGGGTCGTGGGCGCTGGTCTTCGCACTGGGCGCGACGTGGAGGGCGATGCACGACGGACGCTTCGTCTGGGCCGCGGCGGGGCTCGTCGGGCTCACTATCGCCCTGCACTTCATGTGCGGCTACCTGGCGTTGCTGGGCATCCTCGTGTTCGCTGTCGCGGGGCGCGGCCATCTGGTCCCGCGGCTGGCGCGCTCGGCCGTCATCTTTGCCGGTTCCTTGGTGGCGGCGGCCTGGGTGATAGTGCCGCTCATGGTGTCGAGCAAGTGGTCGGCCATCAACGAGCCCCTCGCCAACACCCCCTACGTGCGCGGCTATGGCGCCCGCCAGGAGCTCGAGTGGCTCTTCACGGGCCAGATTTTCGACGCCCGCCGCGCCCTCCCGGTGATCAGCGTGGCCGTGCTGTTGGGAGCGGCCCTGGCCGTCGCCCGCTGGCGGGCCGACCCTCTCACCCGTTGCCTGCTGGTCCTGCTCGCCTCGTGCCTCATCCTTAGTTTCGGCCCGACCACCTTCGGCGCGCTGGCCAACCTGGTACCCGCTCATGCCGACCTCTACTTCCGGCGCTTCAGCATGGGCACCCAGTTGGCGGGGCTCTGGCTGGCGGGGACTGGGGTCGTCCTCGGCTGGCGGGCGTGGTGGCGGG
>JBOGGK010000139.1:0-7067 GCA_050744045.1 Acidimicrobiales bacterium
CCCTACCCACCCCGAGCGTCCCAGGTCGGGCCACGTCATCTGCGCCGTCGCCGAGGACGGGGTAGCCTACGCCGTCCTCGTCGGCGCAGATGGCCGCAACCTGGAGGGGACGCCTTCGAGCGGGCGGCTGCTCGACCTCGTCCGCTCCAAGTTCGGCATGCCGGCCGGGCCGGCCTCGTCGTTCGACCTCGAGCTGAGAGGCGGGCTCGCCACCATGGCTTGGTAGCGGGCGTCTCGGGCCATCAGGCGTACATCAGCGCTGGGCATGCACGGGGCTTTGCACACCAATCGCTGTCAGAACCCGCCGTTCTCGCGCCTGCCTACAGTTTCACCACAATTGACGCGTCGACGACGGTCACCTACGGGCGGTCGTCATTGGCGAACGAAGCCCGGGTGTCCGCCTCGAGCGCCGTCAAGCTGGCCCGGGCACTGGCGAACCCCCGCGAGCGAAGGAGGGCTGCAATGGCCAAAGTAGGACGCCGATGGCCATGTCCAGCACAATGGAAGCATCTCGAGCTCGTCCTCCCCATTGACGAGGTTGTACCGGTTCTGCACCGAGACGGAGCGGGTCGAGCCTGCGACCTGGCGGACAGAGGCAACAGCTCACCGTCTTCGTAGACGTCGGTACCGACCAGTTGGCAGCCCAGGTCCCGTAGCGAACCTGCCCTGGCCAGGCCGTACCACAACCACCGCGAACCGCCTCACCACGACCTCCGGTCCTCAGCGGGCATGCCGAGCGCGCCCGTCGTAGGTCCTGTTCCACATTCGTGCCGAGGCGGTCCCTCTGCTACCACCCCCGCCGCCGGCCGTCCTGGGCCCTCGTCGGGGTTGGTGACGTGTACAAGACACTGAAGGAGAATGGCAGCCAAAATGCCACCCAAAATCGCCTTCAGGGCTTCTCAAAAGCCTCGTTCACCCGAAGCCCCTGCTCAGAGCGAGTGGGCGTACGGTGAGTCGAACACCGGACCTCATGCGCGTCATGCATGCGCTCTAACCACCTGAGCTAGACGCCCGAACGCCGTCACCCTACCAGGGCGACCCCCCGGGGGACGCCCGCCCGCGCCACCCTCGCCTGCGCCACACTCGCCTCCCTACACACCCCGCCGGCCCTCACCCGCTGGTACCGCAATGGGCGATGACCACCACGGAACGTGGGGACAGCCAGGCCCGGTCGCCTTCCAGGCTCGTCCCTTCTTCGGAGGCGAGCACCACGGTGCCCCCGTCGCCGACGGGCACGGCCTGGCGCTCGCCCGCCAGGTTGGCGGCGATGCTGAACCGGCCCCTGCGCACCACCAGCCAGCGCAGTTCCTCGTCGAACGAGGTGCTGACGGCACCGCGGTCGTGGCTGGACAGGTCGGGCTCGCGTTTTCGCAGGGCGATCAGCTCCCGGTACCAGCCGAGCAGCGCCCGGTGCGGCTCCCGCTCGGGCTCGGACCAGTCCAGCTTCGAAGATAGGAACGTCGACACATCCTGCGGGTCGGGCACCTCGGCACCGGGGGGCATCGGGTGCTCCCGCCGGCGTCCCTCGCTGACGGCGCGGCCAAGCTCTCGGTCGCGGTGGTCGGTGAAGTAGAGGAACGGTGCCGAGGCTCCCCACTCCTCGCCCTGAAAGAGCAAGGGTATATAAGGCGACAGCAGCACCAGGGCGGCCCCCACCTTCGACAGGTCGGCACCCACTAGGGCCCCGATGCGCTCACCGAGCGCCCGGTTGCCCACCTGGTCGTGGTTCTGCAAGCAGCAGACGAAGGCGGAGCCCGGCACCCCCAGGGCAGGCCGGCCGTGGTGGCGCTGGCGGAACTCGGAGAACGCACCGTCGTAAGCCCACCCGTCCTCGAACACCTTGGCGAGCTGGCCGATACGGCCGAAGTCCATGTAATAGCCGTGCGACTCGCCAGTGAGCACGGTGTGCAGGGCGTGATGGAAGTCCTCGTCCCAGCAGGCGCCGACCCCGTAGCCGTGCTCGGAGCGCGGCCGGACCAGGCAGGGGTCGTTGCGGTCGCTCTCCGCGATCACCCACAGTTGCCGGCCGAGCTCGGACGCGAGGGCGCCTACCGCGGCGGAAAGCTCTTCCACGATGTGAAGCGCCCCCTCGTCGTAGATGGCGTGGACGGCGTCGAGGCGCAGCCCGTCCACGTGGTAATCGCGCAGCCACATCACGGCATTGGAGATGACGAACTCCCTCACCCCGTAACTGCCTTCGCCGTCGAAGTTGACCGCCGAACCCCACGGGGTCTGGTAGCGGTCCGTGAAGTAGGGCCCGAACTCCGGCAAGTAGTTGCCTGACGGCCCCAGGTGGTTGTACACCACGTCCAATACGATGGCGAGGCCCCGGGCGTGGCACGCGTCGACCAGGCGCTTCATGCCCTCAGGGCCGCCATAAGCGTGGTGGGGGGCCCACAGGTCGGCACCGTCGTAACCCCACCCGCGCGTCCCGCTGAACTCGGCCACAGGCATCAGCTCGACCGCGTTGACCCCGAGGTCGGCCAGGTGGCCGAGCCCGCCGACGGCGCCGTCGAAGGTGCCCTCGGGGCTGAAAGTGCCGACATGCATCTCGTACAGGAGCGCCGAGGAGAGCGCGAGGCCACGCCAGTCGCCATCGCCCCAGGGGAACGAGGCGTGGTCGACCACCGCTGACGGCCCGTCGATGCCTTCTGGTTGGCACTGCGAGCGAGGGTCGGGCCGCCCCGGGCTGCCGTCGAGAGAGTACCGGTAACGGGTGCCCGCCACGGCTGCAGGCACGTCGAGGCGCCATGCGCCCCGCCCGTGCTCAACCATCCGACGCCGAGGCCCTTCGCCCAAGAGCAGCTCCACCTGCCGGTGCCCGGGCGCCCAAACCTCGAACATCACTCGAACATCATGAGCGCCTCACCCTCTCCAGCAACGCTACGGGGAGGCCGCCGAGGAGCTCGGCGAGGCGCGCCCGGCCCGCCCAGGCCCCGCCGCCGAGCACGTCATGCCAGCGGCCGGCGGGCAATGCCAGCGTGGTGGCGCGCCATCCCCCCGACCGCTCGAGCGTGAGTGGCCAGCGGGTCACGACCACCACTACGTTGCCGCCCCGGCTGAAGGCAACCACGTGGGCGGCTGCCGGGCCCTCCACCATCAGGGGCTTGTACCTACCTCGTCCACCCTCGCCGAACGACGCCGGCTTGCGTGCCCTCAGGGCAAGCGCCCGGTGCACCAAGGCGAGCTTGGTTATACCGGCATCGTCGCCCTCGGACCAGGCGGCGCAAAGGTCGGCGTTCTCCGCCTTTTCGAGCAGGGCAGCGCGCATTTCGTAGTCTACGGGGCGGCGGTTGTCGGGGTCGACGAGCGAGAGGTCCCACAGTTCGCTCCCCTGGTAGAGGTCGGGGACGCCCGGGGCCGTAAGCGTCAGCAACTTGAGGCCGAGAGAATTGGACTGGCCTGGGCGGCGGAGCTGGCCCGCGAAGCTTGCCACCTCGGCAACGAACTTGCGGCTGCGCAAGGTGGCAGAGGCAAAGTGCTCGAGTGCACCTTCGTAAATCTGGTTGGGCTGGTCCCAGCTCGTATACAGCTTCGCCTCCCGCACCGCTTTTTGCATAAAGGCGAGCACCCGCTCCGCGGTTATCGGCCAGACCCCGACCAGCGTCTGGTAGAACATCCACTCGGTAGCCCCGTCGGGCAGCTCGGCGACACGGTGGCGCCGGTTGAGCACGCGCCAGCGCTGCGCCGTCTCGGCCCATTCGGCGGGGATCTCGGAAATCACCGCGGTACGGGCGCGCACGTCCTCGGACCGCTTGGTGTCGTGGGTGGAGGTCGCCAGCAGGCCCCAGGGGTGAAGAGCCTGGGAGCCCGTGCACCAGGCATGGAAGTCCTCCACTGCCGTACCCGGCTCACCGGGGTCGCCGCCGACCTCGTTCAATGAGAGCAAAGGCATATAGCGGTAAAAGGCGGTGTCCTCGACCGACTTCGCCATAACCGGGCCGGTCAGCTGCTGGAACCTCATGGCCAACTCGACTTCTGCCGGGCCGTCGACGTGGAGAAGCAGCACGTCGCGCAAGAAAGCCAGCAGTTCCCCGTCCAGTTCGGGCCGGCGCAGCCCCGCCTCCAGCACGGCGCGGCTCACGACCGCGACATCTTTTTCAGACGGGGGCGAACCGGGCACCACGTAGGTGCGGTAAACGCTGAACGCGGCAATGACTTCGGCCAAGCAGTCACGCAGCTCCCGCCGGGTGTGGTCCGAATGGCGGCGGTGGCCCTCGCATGCTCTGGCCATCCGGTCCACCACCCGGCTGAGGTCGGTGGACAACGAGGTGTCCAGCACCGCCATCTTGCATCCATGGACCAGGTCCGGCCACGACTGCTGCAAACCGCTGAACGAAGCGAAGGCGGCTGCCAGCGCACCGGCCCCCTCTTTCGTCACCAAAAGCCCGCCGGCCAGGTTCATCCAGTCATAGCCGGTAGTCCCGGCCACGGGCCAGTTTTCTGGGAGATGCTCCTCCCGCTCCAGGATTTTCTCCACCAGTACCCATGCCCCCGTGCCCGCCTCTTCCAAGCGGCGCAGGTAGGCCAGAGGATCCCGGAGGCCGTCGATGTGGTCGACCCGCAAGCCGTCGATCACGCCGCCGTGGAGCCACCGCAGGATCAGCCGGTGGCTGTCGGCGAACACTGCGTCGTCTTCGACCCGGATGCCGACCAGTTCGTTGATGTCGAAGAACCTGCGGTACTGGCCCTCCTCGGAGGCGGTGCGCCAAAAGGCGAGGCGGTAGTTCTGGCGCGCCAGCAAGGCGTCGAGCGCTTCGGGGTTGGAGCCCACCGCCGCCGCTTCGGCGTCGAGGGCCGCGCCCACCTCGGGGTGCTGTTCGCAGAGGGCGGCGAGCCGAGCGCGGAGCACTTCTTTGTCGCGGTGGCGCTCCCGCACGCTCGCCCGGTCCGTGGCCCACGACGGCGGGAGCCGGCCGAGGGCGGTACCGATGCTCTCCACCTCGGCCCGCACCCCTGGTTCGAGGCCCCGGGGGAGCCGCCGGGCCGCCCGGGACACCAGCGGCTCCAGGGAGCGGGGGGCGACCGGCACCTGGTGGTCGAAGTAGTGGAGCGTGAAAGTGCCGGTGGAGTGCTCGAGGCGAAAGCGGCCTGCCTCCAGCTCCCGACCGTAATGGTCGCCGAGGACAGGCAGCAGGACGACGCTGTTGTGCTGGTCATCCCCGCTCTCCGGCGCTCCCCAGTCGACGTCGAAGTAGCCGGCGTAGACGCTCGAAGGGCCGTTCTCCAGTACGTCCCACCACCATCGGTTGTCGGCGCTCGACACGGCCATGTGGTTGGGCACGACATCGAGCATCTGGCCCAAGCCGGCCCGGCCGAGCGCTTCCTGGAGGGACTGGTGGCCGCCCTCGCCCCCCAGTTCTTCGTTGACCGCTGAGGGGTCGACGACGTCGTAGCCGTGCGTGCTGCCCTTGGCCGCCTGGAGGACCGGCGACAGGTAGACGTGGCTCACTCCGAGGTCCGCCAGGTAACCCACTATGGCCGCGGCATCTGCGAAGCGGAAGCCTGCGTGCAACTGGAGGCGGTAGGTGGCCCGCCTGGGGGCCCGCGAGGCCGTCCCGGATGGGGGGCTCGTGTAGTCGTGGCGCGCGGTCATCGTTCCATTGCTCGGAGCCTGTCTAGCGCGGCCTCGGGGTGTGCCGAGCGCCAAAGGGGCGGCGGGTTCCGAGGCGGCGGGCGCCGAGGACGGGAGCTCCACCGGCGCGCTCTGAGGGGCGCCAGCACCTAACCTGGACGGAGACGTGAAGGGCGTGATCGGTTACCTACCCAGCCCGCCGGCTCACGGCATCAGCCTCGGGCCGCTGGAACTGCACTTCTACGGGCTCCTCATCGCCGTGGGCGTGCTGGCGGCGGTCTGGGTAGCCCAGCGGCGGTGGGCCGACCTCGGCGGGTCGCCCGCGACCATCGTCCCGATCGCCTTTTGGGCCGTGGTCGGCGGCCTGATCGGCGCCCGCCTGTACTCGGTGGCCACGAGCTGGCAGGTCGATACCGGCGGCAACCCGGTCCAGATCTTCGCCATCTGGGACGGGGGCCTCGGTATATGGGGCGGCGTCACCGGCGGGGTCCTGGGCGGCTGGTTGAAGGCGCGCCGCATGCACATCCCCCTGCCGCCGCTGCTCGACGTGGTCGCGCCCACCTTGGCCCTGGCCCAGGCTCTCGGCAGGTGGGGCAACTACTTCAACCAAGAGCTGTTCGGGCTGCCCTCGAAGCTGCCCTGGGCGGTGCGGATCACCGACCAGACCGAGCTCTCCAACATCTTCCCCAAGAAGTACCGCACCCCCGTGGTGGACGGGCGGTACCTGCCCGGCACCTTCCAGCCCACGTTCCTCTACGAGTGCATCTGGGACCTGGCTACTTTCGGATTGCTGCTGCTCATCGAGCGCAAGGTGAGGCTGCGGCGGGGCTACCTTTTCGCCGCCTATGCCGGCCTCTACACCTTCGGCCGCTTCTTCACCGAGTACATCCGGATCGACCCCGCTCACCGCTACCTCGGCCTGAGGTTGAACGACTGGACCAGCATCGGGGTCTTCGTGGCGGCGGCGGCCGTGCTCGTCGTGCTAGGCCGCGCCCGCAAGCCGGGCGAGGAGCTGGTGGGCGAGCCCCTGCCCGCGCCGGTGCGGGCGGCCGAGCGTGCCCGGCTGGCGCTGGCGGGGACCAGGACGGCCTCAGGCTATGGCCACGGCGAAGATGCCGGCGCCGAGGGGGGGCGGCCCGAGGCGGGAGAGGCGGGTGCGGGAGAGGCGGGGGCGGGAGAGGCGGGTGCGGGAGAGGCGGGTGCGGGAGAACCGGGTGCGGGCGAGGCGTGTGACGGGGGCCAGCCGTGCATGAAACCTACAAATGCGATTTGAAAAAAGCCGCATCTGTACGGTACGTGTCGGAAAAGAGCCTCGAAAGCTACAGATGCGCCTTTCCCAGGATCGCGTTTGTTGCTTTCGTGCACACCAGAGGCCCAGGTTCCCGCGGGGAGCCGGGCCCCGGGGACGACGTCGGGCCGGCCGGCGCTGACCCGGCTGAGCGCCCGGGCCGACCGACGCTGGTCCCGGCGGGGTGCTCGGGCCGGCCGGAGC
>JBOGGK010000140.1:0-3332 GCA_050744045.1 Acidimicrobiales bacterium
CCCGGGAACGGTGGACCGCTCGGGGACGGTGTCAGCCGCGCCACCAGCGAGGGAAGCATGGGCCGGGGCACCGACGTCGGCCGGCTCCCCCGCTGCGGTTGCCCCACCCGCCTGGTGCGGGCCGCCCGGGTAAGTACGGTCGGGACCGCTCCCTCCCCGCCAGGCCCGCTCCCTGTCCAAGCGCTCGAACTCCTCGTCGAACGAGTACGGGCCACCCCGGTTGGCCGGAGGAGGGGTGACTGGCGCGTCATCCTCGTCGACCAGGTCTTCGACCCCGGGGCCGTCGGACCAGCCGTTGACGTCGTCGCGCCAGTGCAAGCCTCGTGAGCCGAGCAGCCGCCAGGCCTGCATGTCATCTTCCCCTCGCTGGCCGGCCAGCGCGCGAGGTACCTCGCCCGTGGGCGGGTCCGCCCAATGAGGAAGTTCTGTGCCCTCTCCAGAGCTCATTTCGGCAACCAACTCCGCTCGTGGTACAACCTCGCGAGGGTACCCCATCTCGCGGCCCGGGCCCGACATCGCCGGGCCGGCCGGCGCCGCCGTGGGCCCAGCCGACGGCGCACCGCAAGCTTCCACCGGCCCGGTGGGCGCGTCCGGGTCATAGTCGGGAGGCGGGCCAGCGCCACCCCATTCGGCTACGGGCAGGGGCGCCGGAAAGGCGCGCCGAGCCCGCCGGCTGCGGGGGTTCTCGCCGGTGGGACTTCTTCCGGAGGTACTCAGCCCGGCTCCTTTCGGGGATCGATCGGGGGCCAACCTGGTGAACTTGTTGGGGAACGCACTCTGAACTCGTCGGGAAGCACCTGAACTTGTCGGGGAACGCCCTCCGAACAGGTGGGCGCCTCAGCCGCCGAGCAGCTCCTGCTCTTTGTGGGCGAGCAGGCGGTCGACCTCAGAGGTGTGGTCGTGAGTGAGCTTGTCCAGCTCTCTTTCCGCCCGGTCGAGCTCGTCCGACGACAGGTCCCCGTCTTTTTCGAGGGCCTCCAGGTCCTTCCTGGTGGCCCGCCGGAGGTTGCGCACCGCCACCCTCCCCTCCTCCGCCTTGTGATGGGCGACCTTCACCAGTTCCCTCCGCCGTTCGGCAGTGAGCACCGGGAAGACCAAACGGATCACCGAGCCGTCGTTGCTCGGAGTTATGCCCAGGTCAGAGGACTGAAGCGCTTTCTCGATCGCCTTGATCGCTCCGGGCCCCTTTTCGTACGGCGTGATCACAAGCATCCTGGCCTCGGGGACGTGCAACCCGGCCAGCTGCTGCAGAGGTACCTCCGCCCCGTAGTAGCCGACCTTTAATTTCTCGACCAAAGCCGGGGCAGCTCTACCGGTGCGGATACTGGCGAACTCGGCCTTGGTGTGCTCGACGGCGCGCCCCATCCGCTCCTTGCAGTCCTCGATGGCAACGTCTACCAAAGTTCCAGCCATCAGTGGATAAGCGTACCTATCTCGTCGCCCGCCAGGGCGCTGCGCAGATTGCCCTCCTCCATGATGCTGAAGTAAAGGATGGGCAGGGAGTTCTCTTTGCACAGCGTTATGGCGGTCAGGTCCATGGCCCTCAGGTCATTGCCGAGCACCTCGCTGTAGCCGACTTCGGGGAGGTGGCTGGCGGAGGCATCGGCCCGGGGGTCCGCCGTGTAGACGGCGTCCACGCCGCCGTGAGTGCCTTTCAGGAGCACGTCGGCACCGATCTCGACCGCCCGCAGGGCACCGGCGGTGTCGGTGGTGAAAAACGGGTTGCCCGTGCCGGCGGCGAAAATGACCACCCGGCCCTTCTCCAGGTGGCGTATGGCCCGCAACCTGATGTAGGGCTCGGCCAGCTCCGACATCCCGATGGCGGTCTGGAGGCGAGTGGGCTGGCCCTCTCGCTCCAGGGCCTCGCGAAGGGCGAGGGCGTTGATGACCGTAGCCAGCATGCCCATGTAGTCGGCCGTAGCACGGTCCATGCCGCTGACCGAACCAGTGGCGCCCCTCCAGATGTTGCCGCCTCCGGTCACGACCGCGATCTCGGTGCCGAGATCGGCGCGCACATCGACAATCTCCCTGGCGAGGCGCTCCACTACGCGGCCGTCGATGACCTCGTCGGCGGCGTCGCTCGCCAACGCCTCACCCGAGATCTTGAGGACGACGCGCTTCCAGGGCGCCCCCGGGCGGCCCATCAACCACCGATCACGACTTGCGCGAAGCGCACGACCTGGGCGGAGCCCAGGACCTGGGAGACGGTGCGGCTGTCGTCCCTGGCGTAAGGCTGGTCGAGCAGGGCCCCGCCGGGGACCCGCTTGTACCACCCGCCCAGCTTGCCCTCGACGATCTTGGGCAGTGCTGCCTCAGGCTTGCCCTCGAGGCGAGTGGCGGTCTCGAGCGTCGCCCGCTCCGCCTCGACCTCCTCGGCGGGGATGTCGTCGCGCTGCAGGTACTTCGGCTTGCCGAAGGCGATGTGGACGGCGATGTCGTGAGCGAGCTGATCATCCCCCCCGGCCACTTCGACGATCACGCCGTTGACGCCCCGGTCGTTCTGCACGTGCAGGTACGAGCCCACGATGTTGCCGGGAGCGGCCTGGAAGCGGGCCACCTCGCCGAGCTGCACGTTCTCCCTGGTGATGATGTTAAGGTCCTCGATCGCGGACTTGCGCCGGTCGACGGCGTCCTCCCCCTCCGCCGCCACCAGGGCAGCCAGCTCATTGACGAGGTTGACGAAGTCGGGGCTCTTGGCCCCGAAATCGGTCTCGGAGCGCAGTTGGACGAGGGCGATGGCATTGGCGCCCCGGTCGTAGGAAACCGCAACGGCGCCCTCCTGGCTCTCACGGCCGGCGCGCTCGGCGGCCTTGCCGAGACCGCGCTCACGCAGCCACGTGGCTGCCCCTTTCGGGTCCCCATCCGCTTCGGTTAGCGCCTTCTTGGCGTCCATCATGCCGGCGCCCGTCAGGGTGCGCAGGGCTTGGACGTCCTTGGCGGTGAAATCTGGCATCGTTCGTGGTGCTCCTAACTCTCGGCTTTCAGCTCTCGTTGTCGGGCGAAGCAGGCTCCCCGGCGGCGACCCCGGCACCAGGCTCGGGCCCTGCGGCCGCGGCCGCCGCCTCCGAGGTGGCACCAGCGGGGCTGCCCGCGTGGGAAGGGGCAGACGCCGCAGCTGCTTCGGAGATCTCGGCACCGGCTGTCTCGGTCTCGGTGGTCGAGGCCGGCGCCGTCCCCGAAGAAGCGGGCTCCGGGAGCGGGGCTGACGGGACCTCGCCTGAGGGGACCTCGCCTGAGGGGACCTCGCCTGAGGGGACCTCGCCTGAGGGGACCTCGCCTGAGGGGACCTCGCCTGAGGGGACCTCGCCTGACGGGGCGGCGGGGGCGGGGGC
>JBOGGK010000141.1:0-4820 GCA_050744045.1 Acidimicrobiales bacterium
TGGCGCACCACGATCCGGCGCTGGGTGCCACCGGCCACCTTCACCGCCTGCACGTACTCCCGGGTTCGCAGGCTGAGCGCCTCGCCCCGGACCAGGCGGGCCGGCCCGAGCCAGGAGATGAACCCGATCACCACGATCATGAGAGGGAGGTTGGGGCTGAACATCGCCGCCAGCAAGATGAGAAGGAAAAGAGCGGGCAGGGAAAAGAGGGCGTCGACGATGCGCATGAGCACCGCGTCGACGACTCCTCCGGCGACGGCGGACACCGCCCCGTAGAGGGTGCCGAAGATGGCGGCCGCGAGGCCGGCCGCAACGCCGACCTCCAGCGAGCTCTGCCCGGCGACCATGAGCCGGCCGAGCACATCGAAGCCCTCGCCGTCGGTGCCGAGGAGATGGGCGCCGGTAGGAGCGTAGTTGGAGAAGGCAGGGTTGACCGTGCGCTGGTTGGTGAGGTAGAGGTGGGGGCCCACGAAGGAGAACAGGACCATGAAAACGAGCATCGCAAGACCCGCTATGGCCAGCTGGTTGTCGACGAAGGTGGCCACGGTGAGCCTGAGCATGCTCCCGACCGGGCGCACGTCGCCGGCGTCGAAGCGGACCCCTTCGGGCTCAGGGGGCCCGGCTCCTGGGGGCGTGGCGGTCGGGGCCCCGAACGGCCCCAACGCGGCCTCGGCCCCCGCCGGGAATAGCTCGCTCGGCTCGAGAGCCTGGACGCCCGCCTCGGGCGGCGCGACGACCTCGGTCGCCTCGTCGCCCGGCAGCCAGGCCGGCTCGGCCATCAGTACCTGATCCTCGGGTCGAGCACGGCGTAGGCGATATCGGCCACGAGGTTGCCGACTACGACGCCCACCGCGGCCACCAGGGTGAGGCCGAGCAGGACCGAGAAGTCGTTGCTCTCCGCCGACTGGATGAACAGCAGCCCGACGCCGGGGTAGTTGAAGACGTCCTCGGTGATCACCGCCCCGCTCAGCACCGCGGGGATGGAGAGGCCGATCAGGGTCGCCATGGGGATGAGCGAGTTGCGCAGCGCGTGGCGCAGCAGGATCACCCGCTGGCTCACCCCCTTGGCCCGGGCCGTGCGGATGTAGTCCTGAGCCAAGCTGTCGATCATGGACGAGCGCATGTAGCGGCTGTAGGCGGCGATGCTGACCAGGGCCAGCGTCATCACGGGGAGCACGAGGCCCTGCCAGTGGGCCAGGATCGAGGTGACCGAGATGCCTTCTGGAGCCGACGGCGGCAGGACGTGGGTGCTGATGGCGAAGATCTGGATGAGGACGATCCCGAGCCAGAACGTCGGGAAGGAGTACAGCACGAACGCGCCGCCGGTGACGACGTAGTCGTCGACCTTGTTGCGGCGTACGGCCTGGAACACCCCGAGCGGGATGGCCACGATGATGGCGACGATGTAGGCGAGGCCGACGAGCAGGATGCTCTTGGGCAGGCGGGCCGAGAGGAGCTGGGTGACCGAGGCGTTCTGGATGTAGGAGAAGCCGAGGTTGCCGTGCACGAGGTGGTCCAGGTAGATGTAGTACTGGTACCACACGGGCTTGTCCAGGCCCTGGAGCTTGTCGAAGGCGGCAATTGCCGCTGGCCGGGCATGGACCCCCAGCTCCGCTCGGGCGGGGTTGCCCGGGAGCAGGTGGAACAGGATGAACATTATGGCGGTCACCAGCAGCAGCACGATCAGCGACTGCAGGAGGCGCCTCAGTATGTAACCGGTCAACTGTCTAGGTCCTGGAAGCCTGGGCCGCGCTGGCGACCAGGCCCCGGGCAGGAAGCCTGCGCGGGGGCCTGGTCACCATGGTGCCACCAAACGTGGGTTAGGTGGTGGCTGTTACTTGAACGCCCAGTAGTTGGGCTCGATGTAGCCGAAGCCGCCACCGTCGAACTCGCTGGTGAGGCCGTAGCCGGTCAGGTTCTTGGCCGTGGCGATCATGTTGTCCGGGACGGGCTGCCAGATCCAGGGCTCTTCCTTCACCACGAGGTCCTCGTACTGCTTGTACGTGGCGAGGGTCTTCGCCGTGGTGCTGTCCTGGATCAGCCTGTCCAGGGTGGGATTGGAGTACTGGCCGGCGTTGAACGCCCCGCCCGTGTTGAGCAGGCCGTCGCCGCCCGGGTAGGTGGCCTCGCTGATGCCACCGTACTCGCCGAGCTGCCAGTTGCACTTGGGCGTGCCCTTCCCCTTGGGCGTGCACGCCTGGACCTGGGCGATCACCGAGTCGAAGTCGAGCGACTTGGGGTTGATCTGCACGCCGGCCTGGGCCGCATCGGACTGGAACAGGTCGGTGTCCTGGGTCAGGATCGTCGAGCCGCTCGAGTAGAGGAGGTTGAGCGAGAGCTTCTGGCCCGCCGTCACCCCGGCGCCGCAGCCGGCAGGCCCGGGCTTCGTGCACACGTCGGTCCCGCCCGGGTCCACCTTCCAGCCGTGGGACCGGAGAAGCCCCTCGGCGTCGGCGACCGAGTACGGGTAGGGGTTGTGCAGCTCGGACTTGCTCACGAACGGGTTGCCCTTGGGGTGCACGGGCGTAGGCCCGTAGGTCGGCGTGCCGAAGCCGTGCATGAAGTGAGAGATCATCGTGCCCTGGTCCACGAGGTGGGCGAGCACCTGGCGCATGTAGGTCTGGGAGAGGACCGGGCCGACGTCGGGGTTCTTTTGGTTGGGGATGATGTAGTCGAAGCCCCACACCGGTATCGGCGTCACCTTGAAGCCCTCGGCCTTGATCTGGGAGATGGCCGGGATGTCCTGGGTCGGTATGTAACCGACGTCGAGCGCCGATGACCCCGACCGCAGCGCCGTGAACTCGGCGGAGTCGGAGGTGTAGGGGATCTCCTCGAACTCGGAGAAGACCGGGTGCGTCCCCGAGTACCTCGGGTTGGGCACGAAGACGTCGGGCGAGCTCGCCCCTCCGAAGCTCTTCAGCTCCCAGGGCCCGTCGATCACCTTCCAGAGCGGGTCCGTCGTGTAGGTGGTGGTCGTGGCGGCCTCCTTCTGGAGGAACGCCAGCACCTTCTTCACCCCCGACGGGGTCATGTCGTAGTTGCCGATGGGCCCGTTGGCGGAGGTCTTGTCCCACGCCTGCTGGGGCAGCGGGGTGATGTAGCTGATCCCGTTGTCGTCGTAGTAGGTCGGGTTCATCGGGCTCTTCAGCACGAAGCGGAGCGTGGTGGCGTTGACGGCGGTGTAGCTCTTCAGGTTGTAGGGGAACTGGGTGGGCCCGGCGTAGTTGCCCCACGTGGCGCCCATGGCCTTGCCCAGGTTTATGTAGAAGATGGCGTCCCTGGCGGTCACCGGCGTGCCGTCGGACCACATGAAGTGCTTGAGGTGGACCGTCGCCACCGTGTCGTGGTCAGACCAGACCGGCTTGGACGCCATCGAGTGGGCGTAGTCCAAGGTGGGCTGGTTGGGCGACGGCAGGTAGAGGCCCTCGTACATCAAATTGATGAACTGGTTGTTGTTGTACACGCTCTGGTTGGCCGTGCTCGTCTCCGGGAAGATGTAGTTAGCCGGAGTAGCAGGCCCCTCCGCGAACTTGATGACGCCGCCCTTTTTCACCTGCGGCGCCCTGGCCGCCTGGGCGGCCGACGTGCTCACAGGCGTCGCGCTGGCGGCGCCGGCCCCCCCCGCGAGCGCTACTGTCGTGCCCGCCACGAGCGACACGCCCGCCGCGGCTACACCGGCCGCAGCGCGCCATTTACCAAATCGTCCCATTTGCTGCTCCTCTGTCTTGTCGGTCTTGGCCGGCACGCCGGCTCTCCAAGGGGACCGAATTGGCTAACCATAGCGCGGTGGGCCCCCCGGGCACCGCGCGCCCCTGAGGCGCAATCTAGCCGCACCCAAACCGGCCGGGCCAAAACTCCCCCGCCCCCCTGGCGACAATAAGTGCTGCTCACGGCACTCAGCGCGCTGTGGCAAAGCGCCCTCCGAAGTATTGGCGCACGCCAAATGGCGCTTTGCCCGGGCGGGCGACCCCAATGGGTTGGATGGCCACTTGGTGGAAAAGGGCTGTCCGGCGCGCGTTAGTTCACCCAAGTCGCGCTTTGCGGTCTACGGGTCGCCTAACCGCTGCGCTCCGCCGGACAGCTTGGCGCCCGGCGCTGGGCGCCCGGCGCTCCTGCCAAGGTCGCCCATCACCTGGGCGAGAGCAGGGCTGGAGCGGACGCCACGACCCCAGGCTCAGAGGCCGATGCAGATGAATAGCAAGCAGAGCCCCGGATTGGACGTAGTCGTGGTCACCGGCCGCGTCGTGGTGGGCGGTGTCGTCGGGGCTGCGGTCGTGGGAGCCTCTGTCGTCTGCGTCAGGCTCGTGGAGGCTTGGCTCGTGGAGGCTTGGCTCGAGGGTGGCTCAGTGGTGGGGGGCCGAGTGGTGCTGGCGGGCGCGGTAGTGGTGGGGGGCGGTTCGGCTGTCGGGGTCGTTGCAAGGGTGGTCGTGGTCGTGGGCGGCCTCGTCCCCCCAGTCATCTGCCTTGTCGTGGGCGGTCTGGTTGCCGTCGTCCCGGGCTTGCTCGTCGTCTCTTCCTTCGTCGTCCCCGTCTCCGGTGCAGAAGTGGTCGCCGACCGTCTGGCCGTTGTCGTCGTCGGCCGCCTGGTGGTCGTCGCCGGCCGTCTCGTTGTCGTCGTCGGCCGTCTGGTGGTGGTCGTGGCAGGCTTCGTCGTTTTCGTCTTCCGCTTGGTCGTGGTGGTCTCCGAACTGGTCGTCGTCTCCAGCTGGGTTGTCGTCGTCTCACGTCTTGTCGTCGTGGTCCGCGCTGCGGTCGTCGCCGCCGATAGGGCGGCCGTGCCCGCCTGCGTCGTGGCGGAGGTGGTCGGCGGGGGGTGATAG
>JBOGGK010000142.1:0-7818 GCA_050744045.1 Acidimicrobiales bacterium
ATCTCGTTTTGCACAGCCATGGGGTGGGGCAGGTCCCTGAAGACGTCGGGGCTGTCGCGCCCGGGCGACTCGATGAGGACGTCCCCGCAGCGCAGCACGCGGTCCACCAGGCTCTGGCTGCAGGTGATGTCCGTCAGCCTGTCGATCAGTATCTCCCGGCTCGAACGCCGTAGCACGCCCCGGCGCAGCACCAGCCGCCCGGTCGTCACCACGAACGCGGTGGTCACCCAGCGCAGGTACCGCCCGGCCAGCCAGAACAGGCACAGCACCAGCACGGCGCCGACCGCCACCTCTGACCAACGGGGGACCTGCGCCACGAGGGCGGCGATGGAGCCGGCAACTGCGGCCAATGCCAAGAAGAACGGCGGGGACAGGTACTTCCAGTGCGGGCGGGCGTACACCACCACGTCCTCGCCGGGGTTGAGCAACCTCTCTGGGAAAGCCATGGGCGGTACCCTTACCTCGCCGCTACCCGAGCGCCACCGCTACCCGAGCTTGCTGGCTATGGCGGCGGCGGAGCGCAGCGCAGTACCGTCGGCCCCTGCAGAGCCCCACTGGGCGCTCGGGCGCCGCCGGGCTTCCTCCACCATGTCGGCCAGCAGGTCGGCGAACTCGACGGCCGCCTCCCCGACCCAGAGGTACTTGGCCAAGGACCCCGGGATCGTGTTGGCCTCGTTCACCCACCACCGGCCTGCCGCCACTTCCACCAAGAAGTCGAGCCGCCACACCCCCCTCACCCCGGCCAGTGCGGCTACCTCGCCGGCCGCGTCCCGGAGCTCCTTTTCGAGCCCGTCGGGGAGCCTGGCGGGGAGCTCCCGAGGAGCGCTCAACATGCCTTCGCCGCCGAGGTACTTGTCAGCGTAGGAGAGGATGGGGCTCGACCCGTCGGACCGCAACGCCCGCTCCAGCAGCGACAGCGACAGCGCCGGCCAGGCCCGGACGGCTACCTGCACGTCGTCCGCCCCGGAGCGGAACGGCTCGGCCACGACGCCCCGGGCCGTATGGGGCCCGCCGAGCTCGACGTAGCGCAGCACGTCGGCCCAGTCCTCGATCACCTCGATACCGATAGAAGAACCGCCGAAACGGGGTTTCAAGATATACGGGGCGCCGAAAGCTTCGTTGCGGGGGGCCTCCGAGCCGGGTAGGACGAGCCCGCGGGGCAGCGACGGCAGGCCGGCCGCCTCCACGAGCGCCCCGAACGCGAGCTTGTCCATACCGAGCGCAGCGCCGGCGGCTCCCGGCCCCGTGTACGAGATGCCCGCCATGTCGAGCGCGGCCTGCAAGGTGCCGTCTTCTCCCGGCCCGCCGTGGCAGCAATTGACCACGACGTCCACCTCGAGCCGGCGCTCCTTGCCCCCACCCATGACGCCGCCCCTGGGCCCGAAGAACCCGCCGCCGGGGCTGGCCACCAGGCGCAGCTCCCGAGCCCCCTTGGGCGGGCCTTCCAGGAAAGCGGAGGCCTCCAGGTCGGGGGCCACCGCCATGAAGCGCTCGCCCTTTGTCCAATAGATAGCTTCGACGCTGGAGCGCGCCATGCCCGCCATCAGCAATGCGCGCGCCGCCTGCAACCCGGTCAGGATGCTGACGTCGTGCTCGGGCGACGGCCCACCAAAGACGACGCCGACGGTGCCGGTTGGGACTGGGCTCACGCCGCTCAAGGGTAGTGGTCCGGGAGGTCGTTCTCGTAGAGCACGGCGTCGCCAGGCCCGAGGTTGGCAGACACCCAGCGGACGGCGGCGGGACGGTCGCGCACTTGCCGGGTGGCCAGCCCGGCCGCCCGGGCGCCAGCCAGTAACGGGGCAGCGTTGGTCCGCCCCACCACCACCATCTCGGTGGCGACGGCGCCCGCCCGGGCAGCGAAGTTGGCGTTCTCGAGCGCTTGGGCGGCGCCGAGCTCGACCATGCCCGGGGTGACCACCACCCTCCGGCCCCCGCTGGCGCCGAGGCCGCCCAGCAGCGCCAGCGCCGCCGCCGCCCCAGCCGGGTTGGCATTGTAAGTGTCGTCGACGATGCCGGCGCCATTGGCACCGGTCTGGGGGCTACGGCGGTGGGGCGCTCCCGGGAGGTCGGCCAAGCGCGCCGCCACCGTTGGGACAGGTACGCCCAGAGAAAGGGCGGTCGCCACGGCACAGGCCACGTTCCCAGGGTCGACCTCGGGCGCCACGGCGACGAGCAGATCCATCTCAGCCGTGCAACGTGGCGCCCGCACCCGCAATTTGCCACCTTCGGGGACGGCTTCCACGTCTGCGGGGACCGAGCCCGAAGAGCACCGCCAGACCAGCTTTCCCTCGGTTCCCGCTTTGGCCGCCAGTTCCGCCAGCAGGGGGTATTCGACGTTCAAGACGACGGCCCTCGCCCCCTCGAGGATTTCCGCTTTCGCTTCGGCAATGCGTCCCAGGCTGCCCATGCGCTCCAGGTGGACAGGCCCGATCGCGGTTATCACCGAGACCTCCGGAGCCGCCCAGGCGCACATCGCCCGGATCTCGCCCGGCCCGTAGGTGCCCATCTCCGCTACGAAGACCTGAGTGCCCGACGACAGCTGCTCGTTGACGCTACGGGCGAGGCCGGCGGCGTTGTTGAAGCTGGCCGGGGTGGCCACCACCGAGAAGCTGCCCGCCAACAGGTGCGCCACGTAGCCCTTGGTCGTCGTCTTGCCATACGAGCCGGTTATGGCCACTATGCGAGGCGCGACGGCGACGAGGCGCCGGCGCGCCTGCTCCAGGTAAGGCTCGAGCAACCGGCTCTCGGCGGGCCGGGCCGCCCACAAAGCTGCGTCGGCCAGCAAGGGCATGGCCATGGCGCAAAAAACCGCGGCGCTGAAACCGCCATGAAGACCGGCGGTGGTGGCAACGGCGGCGGTGGCGGCGGCCGAGGCGCCGACGGCCACCGCGACGAGGAGGCCTAGCAAGCAAGCGAGGCGGCGCAGCCTCCCCGTCCAGGCCAACCTGGAGGTCCGGCCCCGCAACCCGAGCCCGATCGGCCCCGCCCCCGCTGCCAGCACGGCGGCGAAGCCGGCGAACGGGTACCACACCGAGACGATGGCGCCGGCGGTGCCTGCGGCCGCGACGGCCGGGTTGGCCAGGCCGGCCGACCACCAGCGACGGGCGAAACGGACTGCTGCCCCGGCCAGGTAGTGCTCGCGCTGGGCCACCCGCAACCAGCGGAGGGCGGCCAGGGCGCAGGCGACGACCCCCAAGGCGAGCCCGAGCGCGTCAACGGGGCCGTTACCCACCGCTCAGCGCTCCAGGCGGCTCGGGGCGTGGCGCAACAGGGCGTCCCTCAGTTGCCCGGCCAGATCTTTGGTGATCAAATGGCCGGCGCCTGGCACCACAGTCACCTTGGCCTCGACTTGGGAACGGCCCGCCAGCGCGGCACGAGCTCCCTCCAGCGATGCCACTTCGTCCCTCTCGCCCCACACCAGTTCCAATGTCCGCCCGCCGGTGGCGAGCCAGCCCGCCAAGGGGCGGGCATATGCCCCGGCCGCGGTTTCGGCGACGGCCCCCACCAGCACCCCCCGCAGGGCCCCTCGGGCCTCTCGGTAGTCCTCCGAACCGTACTTGTTACGCAACGCCTCCATCCGCCGCTCGGGGACCAGCCCGGCCCGGTACAGCGCCCGCCCGGCCCGGAACGCCAGCGCTGGGCGAGGCGCCGCCCGCCCGGGGGGAGGAGCGAGGGGGGCGCCGGCCAGGACCAGGGCCGAGATCCTGGAGGCCGCCCCGGCCCCGAGCCCCGGACCGAGCCCGGGGCCAGCGCCCAGCGCGGCAAGCCTCACCGCCACCCGCGCCCCGAAGCTGTGGCCCACTACCACGAGCGGCCCGTCCCACAGCTCCCCCAGCACCGGCACCAGGTCGCGGGCGTAATCGTCACTTGACCACGCCGCCGGGGGGCCGGGGGAGAGGCCGAAACCAGGCAGGTCGAGGGCGATGGCATCGAGGCCGTCGAGGACGGGGGCGAAATCGCGATGGTCGCGGCCCCAACCGTGCAGGGCCAGGGCCCAGGGCGGGCCGCTCCCGAAGCGCTCGCCCCACAGGCGCCCATCGGCAAAGGTGCTGAGCGCCATGCCGGCCAGGTCAGTAACCGGGGCCGAGCCATGAGGCAGGCCTGCTGAGCAGGGCCGCCGCCCGGGTCCCCGTCGCTGTCACACCCCCAAACTAGCCTGAACTACATGGTTGTGACTCCCATCTCGCCGGCAAGGCAGGCACAGCACTTGCTGGGCGACCTCACCTCCAGCCAGCGCCGGGCGGTCGAGACGCCGTCCCCGACGGTCTGCGTAGTCGCCGCTGCCGGGGCCGGCAAGACGCGCGTCCTCACCCGGCGGATCGCCTACCGTGTGCTGACGGGCCAGGCCCAGGCCCGGCATGCGGTAGCGATAACTTTCACCCGCAAGGCCGCCGGGGAGCTGGGCCAGCGCCTGGGGGAGCTGGGCCTGGGGGGGCTGGGCCTGGGCGAGGCGGTGGCGGCGGGGACCTTCCACTCGTTCGCCCTCTCGCAATTGCGGCGCTGGTGGGCGGACCGCCGTACACCCGAGCCGACCATCCTGGCCCGCAAAGCCAGGTTGCTGGCCGAGCTGGCTGCTGGGCGCCCAGGGCTCGCCGAGGTGGGCCCGGCGGAGCTCGCCGCCCAGGTGGAGTGGGCCAAGGCCAGGCTGGTACCGCCGGAGTCGTTCGCCGGCGCCGCCCGGGAGGCCAGGAGGGAGCTGCCGGCGAGCCCCGAGGCCATAGCCGCGCTCTACGCCCGCTACGAGGACGAGAAGCGCCGCCGGCGGGTGGTCGACTTCGACGACCTGCTCCACCGCTATGCCGGTGCCCTGTCCGCCGACAGCCGCTTCGCCGCCGCCCAGCGCTGGCGGTGGCGCCACGTCTTCGTCGACGAGCTGCAGGACGTCAACCCCCTCCAGTGCCGCCTGCTCGTCGAGCTGGTGGGCGACAACGACGACCTGTTCGTCGTGGGCGACCCCAACCAGGCTATTTACGGTTGGAACGGGTCCGACCCCGGTTTCCTGGCCGACTTCGCGCTGCGATGGCCCCAGGCGGAGGTGGTCCGCCTCGACGACAACCACCGCTCCAGCCCTCAGGTAGTGGCGGCGGCGGCGGCCGTGCTCGGCCGGCAGGGGGCCGGGCCGTTGCGCTCGAGCCGCCCGAATGGCCCCTTACCCAGCCTGCGCTCGTTCTCCTCCCACCTCTGCGAGGCGGCGGGCGTCGCCACCGAGGTGCACGAGGCTCGTTCACGCGGCCTTCCCTGGAGCGCGATGTCGGTTCTCACCAGGACCAATTCCCAGCTCGACGCCATCGCGGGCGCGCTCGCCGGGGCCGGGGTCCCCTACCGTTGCCCGGGCCGCGCCGAAGATCCCGACCTCGACGCGGGAGGGCCGGGCACGGCCGGCGGGACCAACCACGGCGACCCCGGCGAAGGTTCGGTGACGCTCAGCAGCTTCCACCGCGCCAAGGGCCTCCAGTGGCCTGCGGTCTGGATCTGCGGGCTCGAGGCGGGCCTGGTGCCGATCGTGTATGCCTCCGACCCGCCTGCCCTGGCCGAGGAGCGCCGGCTGCTCTATGTGGCGCTCACCCGCGCCGAGCGCGAGCTCCACTGCTCGTGGGCCAGGCGGCGACAGGCAGCCAACGGGGCGGTGCTCGGGCGCGAGCCGAGCCCGTGGCTCCCCGCCCTGGCCCTGCACTGCGCCGGCCCTGATGGTGGGACGCCCAACGCCCCGGGCGCCGGGCCTTCCGGGAGGCAGCCGACCGGGAGAGAGCCTGCGGCCGGCGGGGCGCCGGTCCGGCGAGGTGAGGGCAACGACGCCCTGGCGAGCTTCCTCTGCGCCGCCCGCCGGCGCCTTTCGCTCACCCGTCCCCTCCGGCCCGCGCAAGAGGGCCCGGCCGCAGACCCCGTAGCCGCTGCCACCGGCCAGCGGCTACGCGAGTGGCGGCGACGCCTGGCCCGGGCCTCCGGCGTGCCTCCCCACGTCCTGCTCCACGACTCTACGGTCGAGCTCCTCGCCGCCCGCCGGCCGGCGACCAGCGAGGGGCTACTGGCTATCCCGGGGTTGGGCCCGGTAAAGGTCGCCCGTTACGGGCCGGCGATCCTGGAGGTCCTCAACCAAGGCGCCTTAGCCGAGCCGAGGTGAGCGCTTCCCCTCCGGCTCGTAACGCTACCGGTTGCGGCGGGCTCCCGCCTGCCCTGGAGGAGATGCGCGCGCGCTCCGCCTCCGCCGGTACAATGGCAGCGATGTCCGAGTGGTACTCGATCGAGGTGTTCGACGGCGCTTCTTCGGCGGCGCTGTGGGCCGATACCCACGCCGACGCCATTTTGGAATCTGCCCTCTCATCTGGGGCGAAGGACTGGTCCTGGCACCGCCACCCATGGGGCGTTGTCCTCGAGCTCGAGTTCGCCGACGCCAAGTCGTGGGACTCCTGGCGTGCCCTGGCCCAGGTCCAAGCGGCCCTCGACGCCGTCCCCGACCCGGTCAGCGGCCTCATCGTGTACCGGGGCCGGGGAGGTACGAGTAGCGCCGGGCGGCCCCGGCGGCCCCGCCCGCTCCAGGGCAGCGGTTCGGCGGCTCTGCCGCTCCCGTGGGAGTTCGACGACGAAGGCCCGGCGCTCCTGCCCGGATGGCCACGGCCGTTGTTCGCCAGCCCCCCGGTGGGAGCCGGGGCGGCGCGACACCCGTTCGCCCGGAAATGGTAGCCCCCGGGCCTTAGCGGGCCCTTCCCCACGGCGACAAGGCGGGCCTGCTACCTGGCGCTCGGCGCTCCCTGGCACCAGTCCACGTCGACGAAGAGCGGAGCATGGTCCGAGGGCAGCTTGCCCTTGCGGGCGTTGCGGTCGACCAGGGCCCATACAACCCTCCCGGCGAGCGCCCGGCTCAAAAGGACCAGGTCGATCCGCATGCCACGGTGCTCGTGGAAGTCCCCGGCCCGGTAGTCCCAATAGGTGTACAGCTTTTCCTCCGGCCAGCGGGCGCGAAAGGCGTCGACCAGGCCCCAGGACTCCAGCTCTGCCAGGGCGGCCCGTTCCTCGGCGGTGACGTGGGTGGAGCCGGCAAATGCTGCGGGGTCCCAGACGTCTTTGTCTTCCGGGGCGACGTTGAAGTCGCCGCAGACGGCGACGAGGCCGTCGCTACTGGCAACGGCGTCCAGGTGGCGGCGCAGCCGGCGCAACCACTGGAGCTTGTAGGACCAGTGCTCGGAGCCCACGCTGCGCCCGTTCGGCACGTAGACGCTGGACACCGTGACTCCCCCACAACGAGCCGTTACCACGCGGGTGTCCTGGTCGGCCTCGTCCCCGTCGGCGAAGCCCACGACTGTGCCCTCGAGGCCAACCCGGGACACGATGGCGACGCCGTTCCACTGGCCCGAACCGTGGTGGGCGCACTCATAGCCCAAACCGGCAAAGGCCAGGTGCGGGAAAGCCGCGTCGGCGAGCTTGGTCTCCTGCAGGCAGAGGACGTCGGGCCGGGCGTAGGAGATCCATTCGGGGACGCGCTCCATGCGCACCTTGAGCGAGTTCACGTTCCAGGTGGCGATGCGCACGGCTCGGAGCCCTTCGCCCTCGCTAGGAAGAGCCGTGGAGCGGCATGGGCACCACCTGGAACAGTTCGGCCAACCGGCCCCCCCCGAGCCCCGCCGCCTGGGCGCTCGCCGAAGCCCAGCCTCGCAGGCGCCCCTCGAGGTTGGCCTCGTGGGCCACCTGGCTCACATGGTGCTGGAGGGCCGCGAGCTTGGAGGCGAACGTGGCCGTGATGTCGACCGCCCGGTTGGCGTGGGGAGACGCCATCATCCACAGCTCCTGCACGCAATGGGGCTCGAAGCCCTCCTCCAGCAG